>DBCZ01000003.1:20546-20724 GCA_002293315.1 Ruminococcaceae bacterium UBA945 | reverse complement strand
CTTCGTGCGGCGCTGCGCTTACTCTCAACTGCCCTTATTCTTTCATTATAACTCCGTTGCCGTCGAATCTTCTGCTGCCGTCGCCGATGAGCAGCAATATGCCCTCAACGAATGCCCAAACCCACATTCCGATGAAGGGGAAAATCAGCCAACAGAAGACGATTGACACGCAAAGCTG
>DBCZ01000003.1:5946-20540 GCA_002293315.1 Ruminococcaceae bacterium UBA945 | reverse complement strand
CGACTGTCATAGCCAGCAACGCAGCGGCCAGCCTGCTTTTCTGCGGGTATCCCGCGGGCGGGGTGAAGATGTGCTGCATCGCCGGATGCACAGATTTCTGTTGATAATAACCCTGCGGCTGATACTGAGGCGGGGGCGCATATTGCGGCTCGTACTGCTGCTCTGTATACTGCGACCCATACTGCGGTGGGTCAAAGGGCGAAGAGTACACACGCTCGGGCGGATTGGGTGCCTGCGGCACCGGCGGCATTTCAAACGGGTCTGCCGTCACGGGCGCAGCGGCAGGGGATTCCTGCGCGGCGGGGGTTTCCTGTACAGCTTCAGCTGAAGCAGGGGTTGCCTCGTTTACTGCGTTCTCTTCAGTTGTATTTTCTGCATTTTCCAAGGGCTTATTTTCAAAATCGGTCATTGCTTTCTCCTCCTTAGTCTTTCAGATAAACGCCGTAGGCGTCAGTGTTGATNNCTGCCGTCAAGAAGCTTGACGCCGTCAAGTATTCCCAGCACCGTCATCACAATGGCGCCTATGCCGAATGTGAGCAGAGAAATCAACAGCTTCATGAGCCCCTGTGACGTGTTGCCGAGATAAAAGCTGTGAATGCCCAGATAGCCGAGGAAAATAGCGAGAATTCCTGCGGCGATTCTGCTTCTTTGAATATATCCCGGGGGTGGCGCCATGCCGGGCTGCGGCTGATACTGCGGCGGGCTGTACATAGGCTGCGGCGGTGTGTATCCGTAAGGTGCTGCCGAGGGCTGCGCCGGTGGCTGAACTTGCGGATTTTCCTGCGCGCCTTGCTGATAATTTTGATTATTGTCCATAATTGGATAAGCTCCTCTCAAATTTCTGTTTTTATCTTATCGCAAAGCTTTGCGCAAAGCAAGCATATTTTCATGTAGTAAGGTTTTCTTAACGATTCCGAAATCTTTCGGCTGTTTCCCGTAAGGAAAGGGTTGGATATCTGCGCGTCGCCGCGCTTATTTGCAATTATCAATTGCCCTACACGGAGTGCCGAGGTCGTCACTCCCTACTTTGCCTTTGCGTTTTTAATTGTCCATTGTCAATTGTCAATTTTCAATTGCCCTTTTCGGGGCAATTCTTTTTGTTTTTGCGGCGAGATATGAACTATCGAATGTCAAAAAAACATGAAAGGGGTGCTTTCGGTTAATAATGAAATAGATAGGAAAGAGCTGAAAAGGAGAGTGATTGAAGGCTTCTCACGTCTGGCAGAGGCGAACATTTCCGATGTAATCAAGCTGATTTTTGCCGAAAAGGTGAACACGGCGAGTGTCGGGAAAATGGATTTACATGCAGTCGCTTCAATCAAAAAGGTGAAGGACGGGGTGGAAATAGGGCTGTATAACCGATTCGAGGCTTTGGAGAAGCTTTTGGAAATCAGCGGCGAGCGTGATACCGCGGAGGATTTCCTGAGGGCCTTGAGCGGCACTTCGCCGGAGGGTGAGCCGCCTGAGGATTAAATCCTTCTCGCCGAAGCAAAGAGAGGTTATGCTCTGGTGGACGAGTGCCGCCCCGCACCGAAATAAGACGGCGCTGATTTGCGACGGCGCGGTGAGAAGCGGTAAAACGCTGTCAATGGCGCTCTCGTTCGCGCTGTGGGCGTGCGCGGTGTTCGACGGGCGGAACTTCGCGATATGCGGCAAAACAATCCGCAGCACGAGGCGAAGTATCATCACCGAGCTGCTCCAAACGCTTGAAGAAATCGGGTTCGGCGTAAAGCAAAAGTTCAGCGAGAATCTCATTGAAATCAGCGCTTTCGGCAGGCAGAACAGAATCTATATCTTCGGCGGAAAGGATGAGGCTTCAGCCTCGCTGATTCAGGGAATCACACTGGCCGGCGTGCTTTTCGACGAGGTGGCGCTGATGCCGCGAAGCTTCGTAGAGCAGGCGATTGCCCGCTGCTCGGTTGCAGGCAGCAAGCTGTGGTTTAACTGTAATCCAGACCACCCGCAGCACTGGTTTCACAAAGAATGGATTGAAAAGCGCGCCGAGAAGAACGCGCATTATCTGCACTTCACGATGGAGGATAACCCCGCGCTGACAGAGGAAATCAAGGCGCGCTACCGGAGAATGTTTTCGGGCACGTTCTATGAGCGCTTCATTGAGGGCAGATGGGTTGTCGCTGAGGGGCTGATTTACCCTTTCGCAGGCGAGCTTTTCTGCGATGTGCCCGAAGGAGCATTCGATGAATATGCCGCCTCTTGCGACTACGGCACGGTAAACCCGACGTCAATCGGGCTTTGGGGGCGGCAAGGGGAAACGTGGTATCGCATTGACGAGTATTATTACGACGCGCGCGTGGCGGGAATCCGCCGGACGGATGAAGAGCATTTCGAAGCGCTCTTGACGCTGCTTGACGGCAGAAAGCTCGGCAAAATCATCGTAGACCCCTCCGCCGCCAGCTTCATCGCCTTGCTCGCGAAGAAGGGCATAAGGGTTGCCCCGGCAAAGAACAATGTGCTTGACGGAATCAGGAAAACCAGCACCGCCCTGAAGCAGGGCAGAATAAAAATATGCCGCTGCTGCAAGGATGCTGTGCGGGAATTCGGGCTCTACAGATGGAATGACGATTTGAAGAAAGACGAGCCGGTAAAAGAAAACGACCACGCCATGGACGACATTCGATATTTCGTGGCGGGTATGCCCGAGGAAAGCGCGGGCATGTTCGCGGTGTCAGTAAATCGCAATGAAAGGGGGTAAATATGGGATTATTCAGAAAGACAGATAAGGCTGCATCAAGTGCGGCTGTGAGCGCGGGCAGTGTGACAGATGCTGTCAGCGTGCAGACGCGTGCGCAGGAGAAGTTCATGCTTCCCGCGTATTCCGGCGAGCGTGAGCTGTACAAGGCTCTGCGCGAAACCGTGCCGATTATCGACGCTTCTATATATAAGCTGCGGCGTTTGCTGGGTGGCTTCACGGTCGCCTGTGAGGACGAAAAAGCCGGACAACGGCTTCGGGATTTCCTCGAGAATGTGAAGGTGAATTCCTCCTCAAACGGCATAGACGCGTTCATCGGCGTCTATTTTGAAGAGCTGCTTACATACGGAAACGCAGTGGGCGAGATAGTCCTCTCGGAGGATGAAATCATCGGGCTTTACAACGCTTCGCTTGATGATGTGGAAATCGAGAACGGCAAAGCCTTTGAAACGAAGATTTCTCTCATCGAAAACGGAGCGAAAACAGCAATCAAGTATCCTGAACTGCTGCTTGTCTCGGCGCTCAATCCGGCGGCGGGCGAGGCGAAGGGCATCTCAATTTTGCGCGGGCTGCCGTTTGTAAGCGGGATTCTGATGAAAATCTACCAGACAATCGGCACGAACTGGGAGCGCCTCGGCAATGTGCGCTTCGCCGTGAGCTGTAAGGCAGACGATTCCGTCTATGCGGCGGACAGGGCCAAGCAGATGGCGGCGGAGTGGCAAAAGGCAATGCGAAGCCATGAAATCAATGATTTTGTAGCGGTGGGCGACGTGAAAATCCAGACGATTGGCGCGGATAATCAAATCCTTGAAAGCGAGATTCCCGTTAGGCAAATGCTGGAGCAAATCGTCGCGAAGATGGGAATACCGCCGTTTCTGCTCGGGCTTTCATGGTCTTCGACGGAGAGAATGTCCAGCCAGCAGGCGGACGTCCTCACCACCGAGCTGGACGCGTACCGCGCCATATTAGTGCCGGTTATAAGTAAGATATGCAGAATTTGGCTGGTTCTTAACGGATATGAGCCTGAATACTCAATTGAGTGGAATGAAATCACAATGCAGGACGAAGTGGAACACGCCAACGCGCGCTATCTTACGGCAAGAAGCGAGGCTCTTGAAAGAGAAATGAGAAAGGAGACCGAATGACAACAGAAGCTATTTCAACACACAAAAGCCTTGATGAGAATGAGATGAAGCTCATAAATAATCTCACAAGGCGCAGCTTCACGGCGGACGAGATATACACGTTCACGGCAGTTCTCTGCGATAACGAAGTGGACAGAGACTTCGAGCGCTTCTCGCGCAAATCGCTTGAAAAGCTCGCTGGGCTGTTTATCGGCAAAACATGCATTCTTGACCACGAGCGGAAATCCGCGAACCAGATGGCGAGAATCTATGACGCCTCACTCGAAACGGATGAGAGCGTGAAAAACGCCGATAACGAGCCCTACACGGCTTTGAAAGCGAAGATGTATCTGCCTAAAACGGAGAAAAACGCCGACGTTATCACGGCGATTGAAAGCGGCATCTTGAAAGAGGTGAGTATAAGCTGCTCGGTTGAGCGCAGTGTATGCGGCATCTGCGGCAAGGAGAAATGCAGCCATGAAAAGGGCAAAAGCTACGGCGGGGAAATCTGCCACAGAATCCTTGAAGACCCGAAAGACGCCTATGAATGCTCGTTCGTCGCGGTGCCGGCGCAGAGGTCGGCGGGCGTCACAAAGGCCGTGACGAAGGGATATATCCGAGAGGCCACGCTCTCGTCAGACGCGCCGGAGATAGTAAAATCGTTGGGAGAGGGCGAGAAGCACCTCTCAAAGGAGGAAGCCGCGGCGGTTTCAAGCTATATCGAAAGCCTTGAGAAAAACGCCGAACTCGGCGAAAAATATCACGCGCAGCTTCAGGCGGATATTCTTAAATTCAGCGCGCTCATTCAGCCGGAGCTTCCTCGCGGTGTGCTTATCTCCGCGATGAAAAACCTCGGTGCAGACGAGCTTGAGCAGATGGAGCAGAGCTATCGCAGGATGGCGAGACAGCTGTTTCCGGTTGAGCCGCAGCTTGCGGTAAAGCACGAGGATAAAAGCACAAAAAACAATGAATTCAAAATATAACGGAGGAAAAGGAAATGGCATTTTTTGAAAATATCAATCTCGAAAAGGGCATGTACAATGTGGCGGGCAAGAGCTTCAGTGAGGTGCTTGAAGGTCTTGACAGCACTAAGAATTACGAAGGCACAGAGCTTTCTTCGCTTGATGCTTTCGAGCGCCAGCTGAAGAGATACGGCATAAAGGTGGGCGGCAAAACGTCAGACAGGGTGGAGAAATTCTTCGCAAGCGCAGGCAGTGCGACGCTCTTCCCGGAATATGTGTCAAGGGCGGTTGCGAGCGGCATGGATGCTTCTGATAAAACAAGCGACGTTGTGGCAACAGTCACAAAAATAGATTCGCTTGATTACAGGCCCATCACCGCCGGCTCGCCGGAAGCTCTCGAAGCCACAAATGAGGGCGAGGCAATGCCCTCCACGACGATAAAAGCCGCCGCGAACCTCATCAATCTCAAAAAGCACGGCAGGGTGCTTGAAAGCTCATATGAAGCCCTGCGCTTCCAAAGGCTTGATCTCTTCACCGTGGCGCTTCGCCAGATTGGCGCAATGATAGCAGCAGCACAGATAAAGGACGCCGTGTCAGCGCTTGAAGACGGTGACGGCAACGTTTCGGGCATTGATTTCCTCACTGCAGAAGACCTCGCCTACGCGGATTTCGTCACGCTTTGGGGCGAGCTTGCACCCTATAAGCTCAACACGGTTTTGGCGGGAACAGACGCCTTGCAGAAGATTATGCAGCTGCCGGAATTCAAGGATTCCATGGCGGGGCAGAATTTCCACGGCACAGGCAGCATGATTACGCCGCTCGGCGCAAAGCTCATTCACGTGCCTTCAATGGACGCCGGCAGAATCATCGGCATAGATAAGAACGCCGCGCTTGAAATGGTGCAGGCGGGCGAAATAATGACGGAGGCCGATAAGCTCATCGACCGCCAGCTTGAGAGGGCGGCCATCAGCGTGATTTCCGGCTTCTCGCGCATTTACCCCGGCGCGGCGGCCGGAATCTCATACGCAGACTAATTCACGGTGCGGCAGACATGGGGAGACTTTCTCCCCATACTGTCCGTGAGGAAAGGAGCAACTTATGGATTTTGAAAAAATCAAGGATTTATTCTTTCTGATAGGCGGTGAAAACCTGGAGGAGATGGACGAGGAGAGGTTCTCACTCTGCACCGAGCTTTGCGAGGCGGCAAGCGACGCGGTGAAGGCCAAAATCAAGCCCGGAGCAAATATCACGGAGCACGCGAAAACGCTTGAATACGCCGCGGCATATTCCGCGCTATCAACACTGCTCACGATTGACGAAGCCCTGATGCCCGAGAGTATTTCCTCAGGTGAGGTGAAGCTGGAGATGGGTGAGAAGGTGGTAAAAATCAAGGCGCTTTATGCCGAGAAAATGACAGAGGCGGCAGCGGTTCTCAAAAGCGATTTCTTCTTTTCCTGCATGAACACCGCCATAGACGAAGGTGCGAGCATATGAGAAGGATTGCGGGGAAGCTGTTCAAATCACAGCCCGCCATAAAGCTCATAATTGACGGAGGCGAATACGCGGGTCGCGGAATCATCTCAAAGGTGCGAGGCAGGAAGACAGATTTTCTTGAAACGAAGCGTCTGCCTCTCGGGGAATTCCGGCGCAACCTTTGCATTTTTATCGGTGATTGCAAAGCGCTCTCGGAGAATATCGCTTCTGCGGCCGGTGCGGAGATAATAAGCGGCGGCGAGGTTTTCCGCGTTTTATCGGCAGAGGCAATCACCGCGGGAGAAATCGTTATCTGTGAGAGAGCAGTGCTTGAAAAAACATCTGAGGAGGTCGCACATGATAAATGAAGTTTTGGCGCTGCTGCGCGAAAAAATGCCCTCTGTCCGGTTTGACGAGGCATATTCCGCCACGCCGCGCTCACATCTGATAGACGAGATAATCGTCACCGTCGAAGTGGCTTCGGAGAGCCACAGCACAGACATTGACGAGATAAAGCTTGCGTTCAATATTTATCTTGCCGGGCAAAACCTCGGCGAAGCGGAGAAAATCTTTGCGGGCATCTGCGCGGCGCTAAGAGAGGACTACAGCAGCATCAAAAGCGTTGCCCGCGGCTCTGTAAAGGCGGATTCCAAAACAGGCGCGCTGATTCAGCCGTGTTATGTGACGTTTGAATCGGTGTTGAACGGCGAGATTACAGTGAGGATAAACGGCGCTGAGTATGATGTAGGCAATATCAAGACCTCGTTCGCATCGAATACGCGCAGCCTGACCTCCTTCGGTGAAGACGCCGCTTTCGCCTCAATAGAGGAGAGCCGCACATATACCGTAACGCTTATCGGAATAGACACAGCTTTGCTTGCAAAGCTGAATGGCTTTACAGTGGAAATTTCCGGTGAAAACGCCTCCGGCAGTGGAATAATCTACACAAATTGCGCGTGGAAGAGCATATCCGAGGCAGACAAAACTGCGGTATTCATAAGCGGCGAAAGGAGATAAAAGATGGAAGATGTTAATGTGATTTCAGAAGAAATCGAGAGAGACAGCCGGCGTTATCCCATCAGCCTGGAGAGGGGGAACACATGAACTTGACGCAAATGAAATTCCGAGGTTTCACCTGGAGGCACAACCCCACAGAAATCACCGTGAAGCAGGCGAAGAATATCAGAGAGAGCATTCTCCCGTTTTCGGGCAGCAAATTGCAAGATATTGGCATGGCAAAGCGAAAAATAGAGGGGAAGGGATTCTTTATCGGCTCGGCGGACGAAAGCCCGATGATGGAGTTCAAAAGACTTCAGGAGGTCTTTATGCAGAGCGGGAGCGGTATGCTTCGTCTGCCGTCGTATGAGCCGTTTCTCGCGGTGATGGATAGGCTTGATATAATCGGGAGCAAGGGTGCAAAACTTGTTGAATACAGCTTCTCCTTCACAGAGCAAAGCACGACGGAGAGCATAGGTGAAAATAAAGAGCTTATCTCAACCGGCGGCGAAAGCCTGTGGGATTACGCGAACAGATTTGAGGTTAGCATTGACGCAATTGAGCGAGCGAACCGGCATATCAAAGACATAAATTGCCTTAAAAAAGGGGAAAGGGTGGTGATACCGTGATTTTCTGGGGAGAAACGGCAGGCGGCGAGAAAAAATATCTCGGCGAGCCGGAAGAAATTCTTTTAGTGCACGACATAGACGCGCCCGCCGACATGCTCACACTGATTTACCCGAGCGGAAAGCCCGAGGAGCTTGAATACATCTACGCTTACGAAAACGGCGACATCGCTTTTGCCGGTGTGGTGGACGAGCAAATCGGGGAGTTCACGGCGAACGGTGCGCGCACGAAGATTATCGCACGCAGCCTTGCGGCGCTTCTTCTGGATAACGAGGCCATGCCGCAGACGCTGTGGAATCCGTCGCTTCGCACAATAGCGGAAAAATATCTGAAGCCGCTCGGCTTCAACTGCGTGATTGGCGCGGACGGCGGAAAACCTCTGCGCGGCGCATTTGTGATTCCAAAAGGCAGCAGTGTCTGGAGCGTTCTGGAAAATTACTGCCGCACATTCTTGGGCAGCACGCCGTATATCACGCCGGATGGGGTGATATACTCATACACCCCGGAAGACGGGGAAATTGAGCTTAGCTCAATCGCTGCGCTGGAAATCCGCCGCCGACCGTATGCGCGCATAGCAAAGGTATATGTGCAAAGCGAGAGCGGCGCATATGACGCGCTTTTCTCGAACGCCGCGATGAAATCAGGCAAGGTGAGATATTGCGCGCAAAACGGCGGCAGACACGCGGCAGATATAATCCGCGAGGGCGAGGAGCAGAGCGAAATCATAAAGGTGAAAACGCCGGGCTTTCAGAATATCCCCGCGCACAGCCGCGTTAACTTCACCTCGCCGGCGGGAGAGAGGTTCGAGAACCTCATAATTGAAAGCATACGCTACAGCCTCAATAAATCGGGCGAGCTTCAGCTCCTCACGCTGAAGAGAGCTTCGCAGAAGGAGGGCATATGTGGCTGACTAAAAAAATCGGCGCCAAAGATACCGCCGCGGTTTCAGCTGGAACGGTCAGCTCGTCCGGCAGCACGCTGACGGTGCAGGGCGAGGCCGAATGCCGCACCACCGAGACGGTTTTCCCGTACGGCTATCAGGCAAACACCCCTGCGGGCGAGCACAGCGCAATGCTCGGCAACGCGTGCCTGGGCGTGAAGGGTGAAATTGACAGGCAGCTTTTGCCCGGCGAGATTATGCTGCGCTCGAAGGGCGGCGCGACGATTCTTCTGCTGAACGACGGCGAGGTAATTGTGAACGGCCAGCGTTTTATCAAGCGAAATTGAGAAAAGGAGGCATGATGAAGAGAATTGATTCAAAAATAGTAAACGGCGATTTCTCCCTGAACAAAAACGGCATACCGGAAACCCTCACAGGGAAAGAAGAGTGCCTGCAAAGTGCAAGGCTGATTCTCTCAATGAAAAGAGGAGCTTTCAGGTATGACAGAACGCTGGGCAGTGAAATTTCCGATATCACCCGCGGCGCTGCCGATGACGAGCATTTCGAAGAGAGATTGCTTTCCCGCGCGAACGAGGCCTTGATGAACCACGGGCTCAAGGCGATTGCCGCCGAAACAAGCGCCGAGGGGCTGCGGGTGGAAATCAGCACGCCTTACGGAGCAGGAGAAATTATTCTGGATATGGAGGTGCAAGATGGCGCTTAGAGAAGCGATAGAAGAGATAACATATGAAAACCTGCTTGCGCGCATGAGGCAGAGATTTGAAACGGAAAGCGGCGTAAAGCCGGACGATGCGTCAGACATCGGCATACGCCTGAAGGTGCTGGCGGCGGAGCTTTTTGCGGCACTGGCTTCACTGAGGTGGCTCGGCAGGCAGGCCTTTCCGCAGACAGCGCAGGGCAAGGAGCTGGATTTGCACGCCGAGCAGCGAGGAATCAGCCGGCAGAATTCGGTTAAGGCTTCGGGTGGGCTCACCTTCGGCAGAGGCGTGCCGCTTCCTTATGACGTGATGATTCCCAAGGCGACAGTCTGCGCCGCCGGCAATGCCATCGGGAACGCCGGTGGGCAAGCAACATCGCCGACGGAATATGAAACCACATCTGACGCAGTTTTACCCGCGGGAATTCTGGAGATTCACGTTCCCGCACAGGCCGTGGACGGGGGCACAGCCGGAAACGCATCGGCAGGCTTTATAAACACGCTGGTCACACCGCCGGTGGGTATTGAGACGGTCACGAACGCAGCACCGTTCACAGGCGGGCAGGACAGCGAGAGCGATGAAAGCCTCCGAAACAGGCTTCTGCGTTCGTATTCCACGCTTTCCAACGGCACGAATGCCGAGTTTTACCGCACCGCCGCGCTTGGGGTGGAGGGCGTTACGAGCGCCGCCGTTGTGCCGCGCGAGGAGGGCGACGGAACAGTCGGCGTATACATCTGGAGCGGTGGCTCGGCGAGCGAGGGCGAGCCGACTGCCGAGCTTATCGGGAAGGTGAGCGATAAGCTCAATTCAATCAGGGAGATCAACGTCAGAGTCATTGTCAAGGCAGCGGCAAGGCGCGACATTAACGTCAGCGTGTATATAAAGCCGGCTCACGGCAGCACGTTTGAGCAGGCTAAGGTCATCGCCGAGGAGGCCGTGAAGAAGCATTTCGCGCTGAAGAAAATCGGGGATTCCACGCTCCGCAATAAGATCGGCGCGCTGCTCATCAACCTTGATGCCGTCGATAACTACACCCTCGCCGCCAACATGAGCGATTTCCACGGCGAGCCGCAGAGAATCCATACCCTCGGCACGCTGAATATAATGGTGATGCCATGAGTAAATTCCTTGAGAGCATGAAGCGCGTTTTGGTGCAAACCGGCGTATATGATGTAACAGACTGCAGCTTCATCTCGCATGAACTGAAAGCATATGACGAGGGCTTTTCGATATTTGAAGACGAATTTGAAAGCCTTCTGCGTGATATTTTCATCGGCACGGCTTCAGATGCAGGCCTCGAATACCGCGAGCTGCTCTTCAGGCCGCTGAAGGCGCAGGCGGATACCGAAGCGCGCAGAAAGATGCTCAAGACCAGATATTCCACGCGCGAGCATGATTTCACGCGTGATAAGCTTGAGCAAGCCCTCATCGGGGCGGGTATTGAGGGCAGGCTTTCGGAAAACGGAGGCTTGCGTGTTGACATATGCAGGCGGCACGGCATGAATCTGCCTCAGATAGTCTCCGAGCTCGAAGGTCTGCTGCCCGCGCACTTGCCCTTCACGCTTGACGCCGCGCTCGTAACATGGAGATGGATTGAAAGCACGGCAAAAACCTTTGGCGAGCTTGAGACAGGTGAATACACGTGGAATGAAATTGAAACTTTGGAATAGAGGAGGCAAGACATGAGCAGTACGAACAAAACGGAAAAGCTGATGCTGAACCTGTGGGAGGCGGATGATAAGCCCAAGCGTCAAGACTTCAATGAAGATAACATCAGGCTTGAGGCCGCTATTACGGAGCATAGCGAGAATTCCTCTCTGCACGTTACAGAGGCACTGACAGAAAGGATGAACACCCTTGAGGGTGCGGCCGCGGCTGCGGAGGAAAAAATCGGCGCTCACGCAGAGGATGCAAGCATTCATATGACGGCCGAGCAGATTGCCGCATTGGGCAAGAAGCCGCAGGTTTACAGATATACAGGCGACGGAAGCGAGAGCCGCAGGCACACCTTGCCCTTCGCGCCCAGTGTGGTAATTATCTTCATGAATGCCGCACCGCCCGTAAATTACGGGCCGCATATCATCACCGGCACTGGAGAGGGTATGAATTATTTCTGCGGCATCGTGTGTCAGGATTCAAACAGCAGCCTTGGCAGCAGCTTTGGCCTCACAATCAACGGAAAAAGCTTCACCACGCGCCAGAGCCAAGGACCCATCAATAACGGGGTGAGCATGGGCGGCTTTCCATGTTATAATGTGTCGGGCAAAAATTATTGCGTGATACTTTTCCCGTGATAATCGCCATATTTCCCGAAAATCCCCCTCTGCAAAGCGGAGAGGGAGCGGAGAGGGATTTTTTGTTTGTCTTGCGGTAAGGGGTTATATATTGTAGAATGTATATCATCAAAGCCGAAAGGGAACATCATGCAGAGCATAGATAAAAATGAGATTAAAAAGCTTCGCAGGCTGGTGATGGAGAAGGATTTCAGCCGCATGAACGATATGCAGAGGCAGGCGGTTTTCGCGACGGAGGGGCCGCTTCTGGTGCTTGCGGGGGCAGGCTCGGGCAAGACGACGGTTCTCGTAAACCGCATAGCGAATATCATCAGATACGGCAGGGCATATGACAGCGATTTCATTAACGCAAACCTCACGGACGCCGATATAGAAGACTGCAAGCGCTTCATCGAAGGCGAAGAGCTTTCCGATTCCGTACGCTTTCTGCTTGCGGACTATCCCTCGCCCGCGTGGAAGGTCATGGCCATCACGTTTACGAACAAGGCCGCGGGCGAGCTTAAAGACAGGCTCATAAATATGCTGGGCGAGGAGGGGGAGCAGATTTGGGCCTCAACGTTTCACTCAAGCTGCGCGCGCATTCTCCGCCGCGATGCCGAGCGCCTCGGATACACACCTCATTTCACAATATATGACGCCGATGACCAGCGCAGAGTGATGAAGGCAGTGCTCAGGGATTTAGACATCTCCGAGAAAACCATGCCGCCGCGTGCGGTGCTTTCGGAGATTTCGCGCGCCAAGGACAGCCTGCGCACGCCGGACATATATGAAAGCGAAGCGGCAGAGGATTTCCGCCTGAAGATGATTGCCCGCGCGTACCGTGCCTATCAGCGCAAGCTTGAGGAGAGCGACGCGATGGATTTCGACGACCTCATCGCAAACACCGTGAAGCTCTTCAAAGCCTGCCCGGATATTCTAGAATATTATCAAGACAGGTTCAATTATATAATGGTGGACGAATATCAAGACACGAACCACGCGCAGTATGAATTCGTCAACCTTCTGGCGGCCAAAAAGAAAAATCTCTGCGTTGTGGGCGACGACGACCAGAGCATATATAAGTTCCGCGGCGCAACGATTGAAAACATTATGAACTTTGAGCATGATTATCCCGGCGCGCAGGTCATTCGCCTCGAGCAAAACTATCGCTCCACGCAGAATATTCTCGACGCCGCGAACGCCGTCATCAGCAATAACACAGAGCGCAAGGGTAAGAGCCTATGGACAGGCAACGGCGAGGGCAAGATGATAAGCTATCACCTTGCAGAGAACGAGGTGGACGAGGCGGATAAAATCTCGCGGATTATTCTGGACGGCGTCGGAGGCGGCGCGAAATTCTCTGATTATGCCGTGCTTTACCGCATGAACGCGCAGTCTCAGAATTTTGAGCGCATGTTTGCAAAGCAGGGCATTCCGCACAGAATCATCGGCGGCACGCGCTTCTATGAACGGCAGGAAATTCGCGACATGATTGCCTATCTGAGCGTTGTGAATAATCCGGCGGATGAAATCCGCATGAGGCGCATAATCAACCGCCCCAAGCGCGGCCTCGGTGATAAAAGCGTTGACACGGCATTTCAGATTGCCGAGCAGGTCGGGGAGACGTTCATGGAGGTCATAAGCCACGCGGAGGATTTCCCCGCGCTTTCACGCGCCGCCGCAAAGCTCAAAGCCTTCGGCGAGATGATAAGCCGCTTCATAAGAATGAACGAGAGCGACGATTTCACAATGAATGAGCTCTATCAGGAGATAATCGATGAAACGGATTATATCGAATTCCTGCAAGCCGACGACCCCGAACGCGCGCAGGACAGAACCGAGAACGTCGAGGAGCTTTCCTCGAACATTCAGCGCTATGAGGAGAACGAGGGCGCAACGCTCTCCGGTTTCCTTGAGGAAATCGCCCTCTTCACGGATATTGATAATTATGATGAAGGCGCGGATACCGTCGTGCTGATGACCGTCCACTCGGCCAAGGGGTTGGAGTTCCCCGTCGTCTTTCTCCCCGGCTGGGAGGAGGGGGTCTTCCCCGGAACAGCCGTGATTTACAACCCCGCCGAGGTTGAGGAAGAGCGCCGCCTCGCATATGTGGCAATCACGCGCGCGATGAAGGAGCTTTTCGTATCCGGTGCGGAATCTCGCATGATTTTCGGCTCTACCGCCCGCAACCGCGCCTCGCGCTTCATAGATGAAATCCCAGAAGAGCTGCTTGAAAGAACCCGCAGCCGTGAGTATAACATCCGCAAGGGCGTAATGCCGGATTTCAGTTCCTCGGAGCATGAGAATTACCAAAACAATATATACAAGCCCAAGCCCTCTGTCCCCGCGCCGGCAGGCACATTCAAGGCCGGCGACACCGTGGAGCACAAAACCTTCGGCACAGGCTTGATTCTCACCGCCGCGCCGATGGCAAATGACACCTTGCTTGAAATCGCCTTCGATAAGGTGGGTACTAAGAAGCTCTTTGCCAATTTCGCAAGACTGACAAAAAACTGAATATAAGAGCGCATCTGTTTGACACAACATATAGTATGAGGTAAAATAACATGATAGATTCTTTGCGGTAAAGGGAGGATGAAATGAAGAGAGTAATTGCGCTTGTGCTTTCTCTGTTAATGCTGTTCAGCCTTGCTTCGTGCGCCGATGAAAAGACCGAGAGCGCGGCGAAGGAGCTGCTTGTTATCGACCCGGCTGAATACGGCGAGGTCACGCTGAAGATTGCTTCTCTCATTGAGGGAGAGGGTGCCAGGGAAATCCTCGGAAAAATCGCGGAGAAATACAGCTATGATTTCCCGAACGTGAAGATAGA
>DBCZ01000003.1:497-5932 GCA_002293315.1 Ruminococcaceae bacterium UBA945 | reverse complement strand
CAATATGACGCCGTCGAGGTGCGCGGTGAAGACAGGCTTCGCAGCTATGTGAAAAAGAACTGGCTCATGAATCTTTCAGAATACATCGCTTCGTGGGACGAGGGCTATACGCTTTCCACCGCGGCGAAAACCGTGCTGAAATCTATCATCGAGTTTGACGACAAGGGCAATAAAATCGCCGTGCCTTATGTGATACCGTACGGGATTTACTATGACGCGCTCTATTACCGCGCAGACCGTCTCTCGGAGCTCGAAATAGACCCGCAAAACCCGGAGGCCATCGAAACGGATTACAACGGCATCACCGCGCCCCGCCACTGGAACACCTTGCTCACGATGGCCGAGGCGATGAGGGCCCTGCCCTCAAATGCCGCCGAAATCGACATCGCACTCTCGGACAACGCAACGGATTATAACTTCATCGACACAATTTACTGGAGCAAAATCGGCTTCGACAGGATAGACAGCGGCGCGGCGGCCTATTATATGTATGCCAACCGTGAGCTCGGCGAGGAATACGGTAAGACGATTTTCTCTACGCCGGACGCCAAAGAAGCCCTCGGCTACTATAAAGACCTCAATGAAAGGCTGATAATTGATAAATTCGAGGGCAAGGGAGAAACAGCCGCGATAGAGGCCTTCATAAACGGCGAGGCGAATTTTCTGATTGCCGGGCCTCAGGGCATCAAGCTGTGCGAAGAGGGCATGGCCGATGGTGAATGGGACGTCGTTCCTTATCCCGTCGAGAAAGGCGGCTCGGCGGTAAGAGACGACTTCAGGGCGTGGGGCATCACATGGAACAGCTCAAACAGCGATGTTATGGCGCATTTCCTGCGCTATCTGTGCAATTCCGACAACAACACCTACCTCGCGAGAGAATTAAGCTTTATTCCCGTGCATTCAGACGCTATTGAGCTCGACGCATATTTCAACGATTCCAAATTCTGGGCATTCACTTCAATGGGCAAGCGCACAAATGCGTTCAAATACGCCACGCAGCCGAGAATGTATGAGGCCTATGACGGCTTCGCCGACATGGCAAATAAGCTCTACGCCGACTTCCTCAAGGAAAAAGTGACCGCCGACGAGCTTCTGAAAACCCTTGACGATTACTGGATAGCGGCGTTTGAGGAAGATGGGAAATTATGGTAGTTCAAACGAAGTTTGAACGGGGTCGGGGAGGATTGCGAAGCAATACTCAGACCCCACAAAGTTTGAACGGGTATTTTGCCGAAACAGAACACGTAATGAAAGGGCTTAAAATGAAAGTAAAGCTTATTGCACATACGCCGGACCCGGAAAAAACCGTCGCGTGCGCGGCGAAGCTCTGTTACGCGGCGGCGGACATCGACACAGTCATGGACGGCCTCACCGATGAAAAGGTGGCGTCGTTTTTGCAAATGCTTGCCGATATGGGGCATGACAGTCCGATTGAGCACGCGAGCTTCACGTTCGGCATCGAGGGCGTTTCGCGCTCTTTTCTCGCCGAGATGACACGGCACAGAATCGCGTCTTACAGCGTGCAGAGCCAGCGCTATGTCCGCGAAAACAACTTCACATACATTCTCCCGCCTGAGATTGAGGCGATTCCCGAAGCCAAAGAGGAATACATCAAGGCTATGGAGGAAGATATGGAGCATTATGTGAAGCTTGCGGCGCTGCTCAAGGAGAAGCACTTCAAGGCATTCACGGCTGAGGGCGACGACGAAAAAACGGCTGCACGCAAGGCCGAAAAAAAGGCTATTGAAGACGCCCGCTTCGTGCTTCCCAACGCCTGCGCCACCAAGATGATTTGCAGCTTCAACGCCCGCTCTCTGCGCAATTTCTTCTCCCTGCGCTGCTGCAACCGCGCGCAGTGGGAAATCAGAGCGGTCGCCACGGAAATGCTTCGCCTGGTGCGTGAGGTGGCGCCGAATCTCTTCGCAAAATCAGGCCCACCATGCTTTTGCGGCGCATGTGACCAAAACACCATGACCTGCGGCAAGGCTAAAGAGGTAAGAGAATTCTTTTTGAATTTGAAATAGAAGGAGCGCATAATGGGCAAGCTTATCGTAATTGAAGGGCTGGACGGCGGCGGGAAAAGCACCCAGACCAAGCTTCTTGAAGAAAAGCTCGGAAGCATGGGGGAGGCTTTCACACACGTGAAATTCCCAGACTATAACTCGCCTAGCTCAGCATTGGTAAAGATGTATCTTGCGGGCGAGTTCGGCGACGCGGCGGCAGCGGGCAACGCTTATGCCGTCGGAACGTTTTACGCCGTGGACAGATACGCAAGCTACGAAATGCACTGGAAAAAGGATTACGAAAGCGGCAAGCTCATCATCGCGGACAGATACACCACCGCCAACCTCATCTATCAGCTCGGCAAGCTGCCGGAAGAGCGCTGGGAGGAATATATCGCGTGGGTGGAGGATTTTGAATACGGCAAGCTCATGCTCCCGAAGCCGGATTTAATTCTTTTCCTCGATATGCCGATAGATGTGTCACAGCGGCTTTTATCCGAAAGATACGCCGGCGACGAAAGCAAAAAGGATATTCATGAGGCCGACGTCGCCTTCCTTAAAAGGAGCTATAAAAGCGCATTGTTCAGCGCGAAAAAGCAGGGCTGGAAGATTATCTCGTGTGCCGAAAGCGGCTCGCCGCGCAGTATAGAAGACATTCACGCAGACATCATAAGGGCAATTGACAATTGACAATGGACAATTGACAATTGACAATGAACAATGAAGAATGGATGATTAAGGGCATAAGGGCGAAATATCCCGTTACCCTCTTTTGCAAAGAGGGTGGCTGTCATCTCAAACGGAGTTTGTGATGACAGACGGGTGTTTTAATAGATTAACGGGGGCAGAGGCATTAGGAACTATCTAGCTCCCCATAATGAACAGAGGTAAAAATGGTATACGCATTTTTAGCAGACGGATTGGAAGAAATCGAGGCGCTAGCCCCGGTAGACGTCATGCGCCGAGCCGGAATTGACGTAAAGACCGTCGGCATAACAGGCAAAACGGTCACGGGAAATCATGATATAAAAATCGAGGCGGACATTCTCCCCGAAAGGGTGGAGAAAGCCGGCATAGAAGCCATTTTCCTGCCGGGCGGGGGAGTGGGCACAGAGAATCTTGAGGCTTCCGCGTTCGTGCGTGAAATGATAGATTTCTGCGCGTCAAACGGCATCTTAATCGCCGCGATTTGCGCCGCACCGTCCATCTTAGGGCATATGGGCTTGCTCGGCGGCAAAGAGGCCACGGCCTTCCCGAGCTACCAAAAAGAGCTTATCGGCGCAAGGCTCTCCGAAGAATATGTCGTGCAGGACGGACAAATCCTCACCGGCCGCGGCATGGGCGTGTCGCTTCAGTTCGGCTTCAAGCTGATTGAAATCCTCAGAGGCACCGAAAAAGCGGCGGAAATCAGGGAGCAGGTGCAGTGGGAGAAATAGCCGAAGTGAAAGCAGAGCTGCGCTCGCGGCTTCAAAAGCTTAAAGCAGAGCTGCCGAGCCGTGCGGCAATTGACGAGGCAATCATCAAAAATCTGATTGCCCTGCCGGAATACTGCGAGGCGGGAGAAATTCTCACTTATATAAGCCGTGCCGATGAAGTCTCAACCGTTGCAATTATCAACCATGCCCTGCGAAGCGGGAAAAGAGTTTTCGCGCCCGCTGTGAAAGAAGACGAGATGGAATTTTACAGCATGCCTTCTATTGAAGAGCTTGCAATAGGTAAGTTCGGCATTCTCGAGCCTGATACCAATGAAGCGGGAAAAATCGCGGAAACAAAGCATGCTCTGTGCATAACCCCCGCCATAGCGTGTGACAGACGCTTCTTTCGTCTGGGTTTCGGCGGCGGATACTATGATAAATTCCTCGCGAATAATGATGTCATTTCGTGCGGCCTTTGCTATGAAATGCTGCTGTATGATGAGCTCCCCGCGGAAAGCCATGATGAAAGACTGAAGCTTATCGTGACGGAAAAGGCGGTTTATCGGCGCAGTTGAGCCGATTTTACTTTTTATGCGATATATGATATGATAAGTTATGTAAAGTGATTGCGGCAAAACTGCCGGAGGTGATAACATGAATGAGAATCCAAGGAGAGGAACAGCGCCGGGAACGCCCAAGGTATCGGGTGACCCGGAGAAATTCCGCCTTAACATAGCCGAAGAAGACATGGCGACGGGCACGCTCAATGTGCCGAAAAGAAGGCCTGCGCAAGATAATTCGTCCTATAAAAAGGTGTACTTCACCGAAAAAGAGCGCAAAAAAGAGGAAAAAGAGCACAAGAAGAGAAACAAGCTCAAGGCAGGAAAAAACAAACGCGTTTTCTCGTTTGTCTGGATTATCATGGTGACACTGATTTCGCTGACGGTCGCCTCTTACCTCATCAGCGGCGCAAACGATGTGCTTGCAGTGGGGCGCGCAGAAGGCACGGTCGAGCTGACAATCCCCGAGGGCATCACAAATGACGGCCTCACTGAGCTTTTGTATGAAAACAAGCTCATCAACAAGCCGGAATTCTTCAGCATCTATTTCGGCTACACCTCCGATGCGGAGTATGTGGTTCCGGGCACATATCAGCTTGCGGCCAACATGGATTACGAATATCTGATTAACACGTTTGAGGCCGGCCCGAACACGATGGAGGAGGTTGAGGTAACGTTTCCCGAGGGTCTCAACGCGCTCGACATCGCCAAGCTTCTTGAAGAAAATGAGGTTTGCTCTTCTGAGGAAATCCTTGCCGCCATGAACGACGAAAGCCTCTATGCGGACTATTCCTTCATCACGGAATTGCCCAACAAAGCGGAGAGATACTACCTCATCGAGGGCTATGTCTTCCCCGATACGTATAAATTCTATAAGAACGATAAGCCCGAGACTGTGCTCGCCAAGATGCTTGATAACTTCTCGACACGCCTGGCAGATGTGGAGAGCCAGATAGCGAATTCCTCTTACTCGCTCGACCAAATCGTGAACATCGCTTCGATAATTCAGCGTGAGGCTGCGAACATTGAGGATATGTCGAAGGTCAGTGCGGTGCTGCATAATCGCCTTGAATGGGGCGGGGAATACAGCATTTACACACTCGGCTGTGACTCCACAATCTTCTACCCATACAAAACGCAGGCCGACGTTCCCTCTGATATGGCGGGNNAAACGCAGGCGGATGTTCCCTCTGACATGGCAGGCTACACCAGCCGCTATGACACTTACGAAATTCAGGGTCTGCCTGCCGGTGCAATCTGTAACCCGGGCCTAAGCGCAATCCGTGCGGCGCTAAATCCGGACGCCGAGGGCAGTGAGTGGCTCTACTTCTGCCATGACGCCGATGGCAACGCATACTATGCCACAAACGAGTATGACCACGAGCAGAACCTCATTCTCGCCGGGCTGGCGTAGGGAAAACACCCGACGGCTTTCGCCGCCACCCTCTTTACAAAAG
>DBCZ01000003.1:245-429 GCA_002293315.1 Ruminococcaceae bacterium UBA945 | reverse complement strand
TTTGCGGAATCATGAGTATCGTTATACAAGGCAAAAGTCAATTGACAATTATATAGTGGATTTCTATTGTCATTCAAGAAAATTGATAATTGAAGTTGATGGGTATCAGCACTACACAGAATATGGATTGGCATATGATAAAATACGTACGGAGACAATGAAAAGTCTGGGTTTAAGTGTTATG
>DBCZ01000003.1:0-152 GCA_002293315.1 Ruminococcaceae bacterium UBA945 | reverse complement strand
ACTTGTGATGGGACGGGTGTTTTTTCATTGGGGCATAATAATGCGCAGAGTGTAATATAAACCACGAGCGGGCGGCAAGGCTTGTGATGGGACGGGTGCATTTAGTATCCAGTGATAATGCGCACTCTTTGAGTGCGCATTATTGTTTAAAT
>DBCZ01000079.1:18570-23556 GCA_002293315.1 Ruminococcaceae bacterium UBA945 | reverse complement strand
TTCCGGGCGGAATCTTCTGCCGCCGCTTCCTGTGCTGCTCATGTTCACCTCGTCACATTACTTATATTTTGCTCTCAGAGCCTTTATTTTGATGCCTTGTTTTGTAAAAGCTTCTTCGTGCTCCGTCGTGTGGTTCTCGGCCTCGCTGTCTGAAAGCAGGTCATCGGTTTCATAGAAGACATAAAGCCCCGCTTCATCAAAATACCGCTTTGTGGCCAGGAACAGGTCTGTGTCGTCTGTTTTGAACCAGATTTCGCCGCCGTGCCGCAGAATCTTCTTATATATCTCCAGCTGCCTCGGATGAGTGAGGCGTTTCTTATGCCCACGCGATTTCGGCCACGGATTGCAGAAATTGATGTAAATTCTGCTAACATTATCATCTATTGAAAGGATACTGTCAAGCCTTTCTATGTTAAAGTAGGTCACAGCGATATTATCAGGGTTTTTGCCAAACTTTGCGATGATATTCCTTCTCCCCACGCCCAGGATATCATAGCTGATGTCTATGCCCACATATGAAACATCGGGGTTTGCAAGTGCAACCTCGGAAAGGAAAACGCATTTCCCGCAGCCCAAATCAAGATGAATTTCACGTTTTTGCCCGCTTTGCCGCTCAAAGAAGGCCTGCCAGCTTCCTTTCAGCTTCTCCGGTGCAAAAATAAAAAAGGGGCATTCAGACAGTTCCGGCAAAGCCCATTCCTTTTTCCTGATTCTCATATGCGCTCCATATAGACATCTGCTTCAGATTTTAGTTTTGCAAACCACAACATGCTGTATATTATAGCAGAGAATGTGATTTGAATCAACCTGTGATGTCTCTGTTTTCTTAACGAATGCTTAATAATGCGCACAATTATTGAAATCGGAATGCTTGTTATAGTACTATTATGGGGATGCAACTAATACTACCAGAGAGATGTCACGGGAATATCATAGAGTTGTGTTGAAGTTGTAAAATCGTAATTTCAGGTTTTCGGAGGATTATATGGGCAAAAGGGCGCTTGTGCTTGAAGGCGGCTCGTTGAGATGTATGTTCGCGGCGGGCATAATTGATGTTATGATGGAAAATGATGTGAAAGTGGATGGGCTTTTCGGCGTCTCGGCCGGAGCTTTTACGGGGATAAACTATGTCTCGAATCAGCCGGGTCGGACGAAAAAGGTGAACGTCAATTTCTCCGGCGACAGGAATTATTACGGGATATGGTCGCTCATCAAGAATAAAACCGCGTTCAACATGGACTATCTTTTCGGAGAAATCTGCGATATATATATGCCTCTCGACCGCGAAACCTTCATGAACTCTGAGGTTGATTTCACTGCCGCCGCCACAAACTNNTGTGAAACCGGCGAGGCGGAATATTTCAGCAAGCGAACTGCAAGCGATATTTTTCTGGCTGCACGCGCCAGCGCGAGTATGCCGCTTTTGCAGCAGATGGTTGAGATTGACGGCAAGAAATATCTCGACGGCGGCATAACCGTGCCCATACCCTATCAGCGCGCAATTGACGAGGGCTATGAGCGCATGCTTGTGATACCGAGCAGGGAGCACGGCTACAGAAAAACTATAATCTCGCGCGAGATGGCTGGCATGATTTCGCGGTTTTATAAAGATTATCCGAAGCTTGTTTCCGCATTTGTGAATACGCCGAAGGTCTATTCTGATGAGCTTGATGAGCTCGACAGGCTTGAGGCGGCGGGCAGGGCAATGGTGATTCGCCCGGCGTTTCCCGTGGATGTGTCCCGCACCGAGAAGGACGCGACGAAACTCATCGCGCTCTACCGTGAGGGGCGCAAGGAGGCCGAGGACAGAATAGATGCAATTAAAGCATACTTAAAATAAAAAAGCCGTCGGATTCCGACGGCTTTTTTCAGTTTACAGTTCCGTAAGCGGTTTCATTGCTGTCTGTTCTGTCGATAATCATGACAGCGAAGTAAGTTTCGTTTATCTTATGCACGGCTTCGGTGATTTCGGCCTCGATTTCTGCATCGCTTTTATCAAGGTCGAAAGGAACGGCGACATCGAAAATAACATTCGTGTGGCTTCTGCCCCATACGACGCGGAAATCGTGAATGCTCAGGCGCTCATCAATCCCCCTAACCTCCTCGACTACATTTTCCTTGAGCGCATTAGTTCGCTCATCATTCGTGACGATTGGGTCAAGATGAATGACAAGGTTGATATTCAAATCACGCTTGAAATCACGCTCAATGTTGTCAATTACATCGTGGCTTGTGAGGATATCCTCTTCAGCGGGGACCTCGCAGTGAACCGAGGCGAACGTGCGGCCCTCCCCGTAATTGTGGACGGTGAGGTCGTGCATGCCGAGAACGCCGTCATACGACAGGATTTTCTTATGGATTTCCGTAACCAGCTCATCGTCCGGCGGCGAGCCGAGCAGCGGGTTGGTGGTGTCTATAACGAGCATGATGCCTGAAATCACAATGAAAATCGCGACGGCAAGACCGAGATAGCCATCTAAATTAAAACCTGTCAGCTGGGTTATGACTGCGCCGATGAGAATCGCCGAGGTGACGAGCACATCATTGCGGCTGTCAAATGACGTTGCGAAGATTGCCTCAGAGCGGATATGCCTGCCCACAGAGCGATAAAACAGCGCCTGCCAGACCTTGATTACAATAGACACGCCTAAAATGACAAATGTGAGAACACCATATTCCGTTTCTCTCGGCGCGAGAATATCCTGCCCCGAGGAGATAACAAGCTGAATGCCCAGAACTATAATGATGAAGGAAACAATCATGCCCGTTACGTATTCAATCCGCGCGTGACCGAACGGGTGCTTGCCGTCAGCCGGCTTCTCCGAGAGCTTGAAGCCGATGAGCAGAACAATTGAAGACGCGGAGTCTGAAAGATTGTTCACCGCGTCGGCAATCATCGCGACGCTCATCGAGAGAAGCCCCGCTATGAGCTTTATCGCGAACAGAAGCAAATTCGATATGATGCCGATAATTCCGGCAGTCTTGCCGCTTTTTGCCCTGACCGCCGCGCTATTGATATTGTTGTAATCCTTCACGAAAAAGTGCATTACTCTATCCATAAAATCTCCTGTTATACGCAACTCTTATCTTACGACAGAATTCCCGCCGCTGTCTATGCCGACGATAAGCGGGAAATCCTTGAAAACCAATCTTTTTACCGATTCGCAGCCCAACTCGGGAAATGCGATGACCTCGGCGCTCTCGATACATTTTGCCGCAAGCGCCCCCGCGCCGCCTATGGCGCAGAGATAAACCGCAGAATTTCGCCTCATGGCTTCAATGACCGCTCCATCGCGCTTGCCCTTGCCTATCGTGGCCTTCACGCCTAAATCGAGAAGACGCGGCGTGCATTTATCCATTCTGCCGCNNTCAATGACGGCTTCACCGCGCTTGCCCTTGCCGATGGTGGCTTTCACGCCTAACTCAAGAAGGCGCGGCGCGAATTTATCCATCCTGCCGCTGGTGGTCGGGCCGCACGAGCCAATGGTCATGCCGGGTTTTGCGGGTGTCGGGCCGGCGTAGTAAATCACGGAGTTTTCAAGCGGAAAAGGCGGCTTTTCGCCCATATCAAGCATATCGGCGATACGCTTGTGTGCGGCGTCTCGCGCGGTATAAACCGTACCGGAGAGAAGAAGCCGCTCGCCTGCTTTGAGGCTTTTAGAATATGCGGAAAGATCCGCGGCGGCGATTTTGTGCACCGGCATCAGTAGACCTTGAAGAACTCGATCAGCTCATGCCCCGCGCCGTAGCAGAACGCCACGCGAATCGGATATGGCGGCTCAGACGGCAGCGAAACGTCCTTCGGCTCGACGGTGATTTCATATCCCGCGGCACGCACCTTTTCCGTGAGCTCATCGACAAAATCGGTCTCTAAAGCTATATGTTGCAGAGGGCCGTCATGTGAGCTGTCTGCCTCGTCATTCGCGAGGATTTCCATCGTGCTGTTGTCGCCCGTGGAAATCATGCAGCAGAAATAGGGGGCTTCACCCCATGAGCGAACCATTTTCATTTCAAGAATATCCGTATAGAATTTCACGGCCTTTTCATAATTCTCAGGCTTTACCTTCAGTGCAACGTGATGGATTCCTTTAATCTTTGCCATAGCTTTCTCCTTTGATGAATAAGGATACCGCCGAAATGGGGTATCCTTTAGTTTTATTCTGTGTTTTACTTCCTGTTGAAAATTGACATGATGTCTGTGAAGGTGTCGTCGTCATCAATCATCTCGGGGTCAATCTTAGGCTCGACGGGTTTTCTGTCTCTTGAGATTATCGTGTCATCTGAATTGAAGGTTGAAGATGAATCTGTGGAATTGAGATAATCAGTGTCGTCGAGGTCAAGCAAATCGACTGAGCCAAAGAGAGAATCTGAGCCGCTTCTGTTATCAAAGCCCGTGGCGATAACGGTGACGGACATTTCGTCGTCCATGTTCTCGTCAAAGGTGGCGCCCCAGATGATGTTTGCGTCCTCATGCGCTCTCTCCGTGACGATTTGTGAGGCCTTGTCGATTTCATCGAGAGCAATGTCAGGTGAGGAGGTTATGTTGATGATAACACCCTTTGCGCCGGAAATCTTCGTATCAAGAAGCGGGCTGGAAATAGCCGCCATTGCCGCTTGCTCCGCCTTATCCTTACCGCCGGCATGTCCGACGCCCATATGCGCGAGGCCCGCGTCCTGCATGACGGATTTAACGTCTTCAAAATCGAGGTTTACTATGCCGGGCAGCTGAATGAGGTCTGAAATGCTCTGCACACCCTGGCGAAGCACGTCATCAGCGATTCGAAACGCGTTGGCAAGCGTAATTCTCTCATCACTGACGTATTTCAGCCTTTCGTTCGGGATTACAATAAGCGAATCGACATGCTGCTGAAGCTCTTTTATGCCGACCTCCGCCTGCTCCATTCTGCGCTTGCCTTCAAAGGCAAAGGGCTTGGTGACGATACCTACGGTGAGCGCACCCAAATCCTTTGACACCTTGGCGATTTT
>DBCZ01000079.1:8708-18554 GCA_002293315.1 Ruminococcaceae bacterium UBA945 | reverse complement strand
TCGCGAAGCGTGCTTTCAATCAGCTCATTGCTTTCGTCGGCGGCCTTTGCGCCGATTTCCGGCTTAGAGCCGGCGCCTCTGCCGCCCGTGAGCTTTTCGCCTATCTGTACCTTCACAGTGGCCTGTGAATGCTGCAGCGCCTGTTTATCTGTGTTCATGCAAACAAGCTCAACGCTTCTTACCCCCGCCTCCGCGATGTGGTTTACGGCATTTCCGCCGCCGCCGCCGACACCGACGACCTTGATTTTCTGTGGAGCTTCGTCCAGCAGATTATCAACCTCAAAAGGCATATTTTCTCCTCCATTCGTTAGCTGAACTACAGCTTTGCAATACGGATATAGTCAGCACTGTCATAATGTAAAGCTAATCGCTTTATTCTTAGGCATACTTCAAAGACTAATTTACCACTTTTTCGCGCGAATATCAAGAGAATTCTGTAAATATACTGCTATTTAACGGCATATTTGCCTTTACAGCAAGTGCATAAGCTTTCACCCAATACCGCATGATTATAGAATAGTCAGCATTAGCGGGCATTATTATAATTTATAGGAATGAATATCAATTTATTCGTCTGAATAGCCGTCGTCTCCGTCACCCGTGTCCGAATCGCCATCATCACCGCCGGAGTCATCGCCGTCACCGCTGTCGCCACCTGTATCTTCATCGGGCGTTGAGGGTGGCCGGGCTCCATGGGGATAATCCGGGATATCGTCTCCCCTGCCGGGGTTATCGGCGAAGGCGGGTGCGGAATCAGTGCCATCAGTGCCATCGGTGCCGTCGCCGGCCGGCTCTGCGGGCATTTGAGAGTAATCCTGCGCAAAGGGAGCCTTGTTTTCCTCCTTAGAGAGGCTCAAATCCAGCACCCCGCGGGCGTTGGCGGTTATGACGTCTGTCTGCTCGCGCACGATGCGCAGCCCGAAACGGATTTTATAATCCAGCCATGAAGCACTGCCGAGAATCATTTCTATTCTGTCCTGATACCACATTCTTATGTCGTGCTGGTTCGTCAAATCAAGCTTTGTGAACTCGGCCTGCGCCTGAGATTCATCTGTCTGCATGGAAATGACGGTATACGCCTCCTCGGCCTCCTTATTCACAACGTTTATGTCTGCCCCCGCGACGGGAGACTGCACCTCCAGGCCCTGCACCATCATGATGCCGGCGTACGGCTCAGCTGCAATTTCCAAAATCTTTGCATCGCCGCTGACATACAGATAGCCGCTTTCCACCTGCACATTACTCACGACGGCAGCTCCGGTTATCTCAATTACAATCGCGTTGGGAATCTCTCTGCGAATTTTCGCCTCTTTTATATATGGCAGCTTTTCTTCAAGGAGCTCCTCTTTATCCGTGGTGGTTAGAAAGAAGAGATTATCGCCCTTGGTGTAATCGCATATAGCGATTATATCCTGCTCGGAATAGACCACATCTCCCTCAACCCTGATATTCTCCAGCTTGAAGACAAGGAAAATGCAAAGCAGCGCCGTGATAATCGCAAGCGTAAAAATTCCTATGATCAGGAAGATTATCTTGAGTCTTCTCCGTGCGGCTGATTTCGGATTTCTGCGTTTCTTCGGCGGTCTCGGCGGCCGCTTGCCGCCTGCGGGTCTTCGCACTACGCCGCGTGGTGTGCGTGACGGGGAGGAAAATTGCGCGAAATCTTCATCTGTCCACTTCGCGTTGAAGCTATCCGCTCGGCGCATTCTGTCACGCGCCGCTTCAAGGCTCGTAACTCCGCGCACTTGCCTATCGCTCTGGCTTCGCCGGCGGCTTTGCCTGTCGTCATGGCGAGAGCTGTTTCTGCGGTATTCGCTCATCTTTTCCTCCTTTCTTACAATGAAATGGATAATAGGCATTGTTGCCAAATGGGCGGGCATGGAAAGCGCCCCTACTGGTCAACGCCCGCTATCAACTGCTTTACAGCAATAACATGTTACATTAAAAGAATGTAACATGTCAATTACAGATATATTTTGTTTATTCCATTGCGGACATTATTATATTGAAAATGCGCTCGTCGGCGTCTGGCACACTCATTTTTTTCGCATTATTGCCGAGACTTTTCAGTTTTTCGGGGTCGTCCAAAACCTCTCTGACGGTCTCCCAAAGCAGGTTTCCATTTAGCTCGCTCTCGACTATCACCTCGGCGGCGTTATTATTCTTCAGCACCATTGCATTGTGATACTGGTGGTTTTCCGCTACATTGGGCGAGGGGATGAGAATCGCAGCCTTACCCTTTGCCTCGATTTCAGAAAGCGTAATTGCCCCGGAGCGGCATATGATGACGTCAGCCGCCGTGAGAACCTCACTCATATTGTTGATGTACGGCAAAAGCTCAATTTGGGGGTTTTCGGATAAATTTATCTTGCTTTCCGCGCGCTCAAGGAAGTTATCGTCGTGGGTGCCGTAGCCGTGTATGTGCTGATACTCCTTCGTTTTAACGCTCTCGGCAAGCATGTCAATAACCGCGGAATTGATTGCCGCCGCGCCGAGGCTTCCGCCGAAGGAGAGCACGAGCGGGCGCGCGTCAAGCCCGAGTGCTTCGCGGGAAAGGCTTCTGTCCGCCACGATGACGTCATAGCGCACAGGGTTTCCCGTTACGACGCATTTGACGGAGGCATCGAAATATTTCGCGGCTTCGGGAACGGGAATCATGACTGCCTTCACGCTTTTAGAGAGCATTTTCGTCGTCACGCCGGGATAGGCGTTGGAATCGTGGATTACGCACGGAACGCCGAGCTTCACCGCCTCGCGTATCACCGGCCCGCTGACGAAGCCTCCCGTACCGACGCAAACATCGGGAGCAAAGCTTTTGATAATCTTCTTCGCCTCGCTGCTCGAGGTGAAGAGATTGGCGATATTCTTGACATTGCGGGCGATATTCTTCGGCGTAAGCTTGCGCTGAAACCCCGCGATGGTGATGGTTTTGATGTCATAGCCCGCCGCGGGAACAAGCTTCTCCTCCATTGCGCCTTTTGCGCCGATATAGAGAATCTTCGCTTCCGGAAGCTTATGCTTCAGGTAGCCCGCCATGGCTAGAGCCGGATTGATATGCCCGGCGCTACCGCCGCCGGTAAAGATTATTTTCATTGTTCCTCCAGATTAAAGATAAAAAATAATGCTTTGTCTGTGAATCGCCCTTAGCCCTCTTTGCGAAAGAGGCGTTGCCCAGCGGGGTGGCTCGCAGCGCCGGGTGTTTTGCCCTCATCGGAGCGCCGAGGTCGTCGCTCCCTACTGTCAATTGCCCTACTAGGCTTTGTTTATATTCGAGCCGCGGGATATTTGCAGGAGAATGCCCATTTCCGCGAGAAGCATCGTCATTGACGTGCCGCCGGAGCTGAAGAACGGCAGGCTGATGCCCGTAACGGGGATTGTGCTTGTGACGACGCCGAGATTGAGGATTATCTGAATGCCTATTTGGAATATGATTCCCAAGCCGAGCATCATGCCGAATTTATCCTTGGCGTGAATTGCGACATATACGCCGCGCCAGATGAGCAGCGCAAAGAGGATTATGAGGATTATCACGCCGATGAAGCCCATTTCCTCACAGAAAATGGCAAATATAAAGTCGTTTTGCGATTCCGGCAGCCAGCCGTATTTCTGGCGCGACTGCCCCAGCCCCACGCCCAGAAGCTGCCCCGAGGCAAGCGTGTAAATCGACTGCTTTATCTGGTGCGTGTTGGTGTCTCCTCCCTGCACGTTGAGAGGGTCGAGCCACGCAACGATTCTTTCAAGCGCGTAGCCGAATCTGTCAGAAAATAGAAGAATAAACGCCAACACAACTGCGACGAGAATGATGAACGGGATAAAAAAGCGCATTCTCGTGCCGCCGATGAACATCATGAGAATTGCGATAAACGAGAGAATGGCCGTGGCGGAAACATGCTTTTCGATGATTACCAGGCCCGCCAGAAGACCGAAGACAATCATGAACGGCAAAAAACCGTGTCTGAATGTGTGCATGGTGGTCGGGCGTTTGGAAATCATGTGGGCGAACATGAGAATAAGCGCGAACTTCGCGATTTCAGACGGCTGAAACTGAATGCCGAAAATCGTGAGCCAGCGCACCGGCTCGCCATCCATAAAGGCCTCATATGACATTATCGGAACAAGGAGAAGCAGAATTACGCTGATGATATAAATGATTATTGCCAGGTGATGATATTGGTGGTAGTCGAAAAAGGTGAGAAGCAGCATGACGGTAAGCCCGATGGCCGCAAAGCGTACCTGCGATAAAATGATTTGCAGGCTGTCGCCGTAGTCATAATAGCTTTTGGCGTAGCTCGCGGAAAAAAGCGTGACAAGCCCGATTGACAGGATAATCAGCGTTAGAAAAAGGAGCGGCATATCTATGCCGAGGCCGCGCGAAAATGCCTTGAAGCGGATTTTCTTTTTGCGCTTGCCGTCTTTGCTGATTTCCTGCTCATCAAACTCGGCTTCACTTTTAGGTACCTTCTTCAGGCTGCGGTCCTTGGAATAATTCATGGCCTCTCCTTTCTATTATTTTTTCCTGCTTAAAGAATGAAAATCAGATATGCGACTGCGGAGCCAAGCAGAGAAACCATGCTGAAAACTATGCAGATTTTTTCTTCCTTCCAGCCCTTCATCTCGAAGTGGTGGTGAATCGGCGACATTTTGAACAGGCGCTTGCCGTGCGTGGATTTGAAATACACCACCTGCAAAACGACGCTGAGTATCTCGATTATCGGGACGATTGCCGCGGGGAAAATCAGAATCGGGCGCTCCACGCCAAAGGCCATCGCGCATATCATGCCGCCCAGGAACAGTGAGCCGGTGTCGCCCATGAAAACCTTCGCGGGGTGGAAATTCCACAGGAGAAACGCGAGGCACGCCGCCGCCGAGGCCATTCCCATGACGCCCACGCCGGAAGCGCCGACATATTCTGACATGAACGCGAACGCCAGAAGCGGGAAAAAGCACACCATGCTGTTGAGGCCGTCAACTCCATCAGTGAAATTCACCGCGTTTACAATGCCGACAATCACCCCGCAGGCGAGAATATAGTAGACGAAGCCGAGCTCCACAGGGCCGAACATCGGGATATAGATTTCGGTGGAGGTGCCCGCCAGCGCGCACGAGAGAAGGTAAGCGCCCGCGACGAGGAATTGCAGCGAGAGCTTCTGGATTACGCCCAAGCCTTTATTGCGCTTATGCTTGACGCTGATGTAGTCGTCTATAAAGCCTATCACTCCGAAGCAAAGCGCCATCAGCAAACCGCCGATTTGCTTCGTCATGCTGTAAACCGTCTCCTCCATGCCCAAGACGATGAGGAGAATTGCCGAGACGGCAACCGCCACGGTTATCCCGAGGATAAACATCAGTCCGCCCATAGTGGGCGTACCCTCCTTACCCTTGTGCCACGTAGGGCCGTCTTCGCGTATCGTCTGCCCCAGGTGAAGCTTTTTCAGCATCGGGATTAAGAATTTGCCCGATGCGAATGTCAGCCCGAAGCTGATGACTATCGCAACAATATAAACTATCGTCTCCATTTTTCCCCTCAACAATCGTTTTATTATTCATCAAGCGAGTCATCGCCCTCAGGGCTTTCAGAACCCTCGCTGCCATCCGAAAACTGGAAGGTTTCGGTTATCGTGTTGTCAGCAAATGAAATTGTGATGACCGTACCCCTGCGCTCTATCGTGCCGGGCTCTATGTCCTGGTTTGCGATGGCGCTTTCCGACACCCTGCCGTGCTGCAGCCTCAGCTGGAAGCCCGCCTCCTCAAGCACATTTCTGGCTTCCTCGACGGAATATCCTCTTATATCCGGCACAACGCCCATTGCGTCATTCTCCGCGCCCTGAGTATAAAGCACGACCTTGCCGTCATTGGGAATGAAATCTCCGACCGATGGAACCTGGAATGCCACAACCTCGTTATCGTTATCGGTTACACCGACTATTTCATAGTAAAGTCCGGCTTCCTCAAGCACGATTTTCGCGTCCTTTATCATCATGCCCATGACGGACGGCGTGGTGGCGTCGAGATTTTCATATTCTTCTTCCGAATACTGGCTCTTTACGCCGAGATAAGGCAGAACCTCTGCCATTATGTCGGCGAAAATCGGCCCGGCCACAGCGTCTCCGCCATTGAGCCCGCCGTTTTCTTCCTTCTGCGGCTCATCAAAGAAGACGAGCAGAGCATACTGCGGGTCTTCCGCGGGCGCGTATCCGCCGTATGAGGCGATATACTGCATGACGGGCTTATCCTCGCCTTCGGCAAGCACAGCGAGCTCGTTATTATATTTATCCACCTTTTCGGAGGTGCCTGTCTTGCCGCAGATTCTATAGCCCGCGACATAGCCCTTGGTGGCCGTGCCGACGCCGATTTCGGTGTTCATTTGCAGGATATTGCTGATTCTCTGCGAGGTATCCTCCGAGATGACCTGACGCTTAAATGAGGTGTCTGTCGTCTTGACTATATTGCCGTCACTGTCAACGATGCGGTTCACGATGTGCGGCTGAATGAGGTAGCCGCCGTTTGCCACGGCACATATGCCCGTAATCATTTGAATCGGCGTGATGCCGAAGTTCTGCCCCATTGAGTGTGTTGCGATGTCCGCCGGGCCGAGGCTTTCGGCGTCGTAGTAGATGCTGGCAGATTCATCGGGGAGGTCTATGCCGGTCCTCTCGGCAAAGCCGAAGCCCTCGAAATATTTGAAGAAGCGCTGTGCGCCGAGCTGCTGCCCTATATACATGAAGTAGGGGTTGCAGGAGTTCAGAAGCCCCTGAGCGAAGGTTTGTGTGCCGTGACCTGTTCGCAGCCAGCAGTGAATCGGGTCTTCGTCTTTATAATAGATATACGCGCCGGTGCAGTTAAACGGTGTGTTCTCGTTGACTATGCCCTCCTCAAGCCCCATTGAGCCGGTAACCATCTTGAACACCGAGCCGGGATAGTAAACGTCACTGATTGCCTTGTTGCGCCACTGGTTATTCAACGCGGCGGTGTATGCTTCGTCCTGCTCGGCTTCGGGGAGTGCGTCGATGCGTGCCTGCTCCTCTTCGTCATATATATCGAACGGGGCGTTAGGGTCGAAATCGTCTTTGCAGGCCATTGCTATAATCGCGCCCGTTTTCACGTCTACGAGAATTCCCACGGCGCCGTTCTCGACGCGATAGCGTTCTATGCCGCGCTCAAGCGCTTTTTCGGTGACGCTCTGAACGGTTTCATCAATTGTGAGAATCAGGTTATAGCCGTGCTGTGCGTCGATAAACTGTTCATATTGAAACGGCATATCGCCGCCTATGGGGTTCTTGGAATTGATGAGTCTGCCCGCCGTGCCGCGAAGCTCGTTGTCATACTGCGCCTCAAGACCGTAAAGGCCTGTGTTTTCGTCACCAGTGAAGCCGAGAATAGTTGAGGCGACACTGCCGTAGGGGTAATAGCGTTTGAAATCGTCAATCATATAGACGCCGCGCTGAATTTTATTATCCTTCATGAACGCGTCGATTTCATCACGGACGCTTGATTCCACGCGTCTTTTAAGCACTGCATAATATGAATCTTTATTTGAAGCCCGCTCATAAATGTAATCCTCTTCCATATCGAGGATTTCCGCCAGCCCCTTGGCGACGGTGGCTCTCGTGCCGTCTTTATGAAGTGAGTATGGCTCGAGAATGACCGTCCAGACGCTGGCGCTTTGAGCCAGCACCTTGCCTGTGGCGTCGTAAATTGTGCCTCTCATCGCCGTGAGCTGGGTGGATTGCAGGCTTTGCTCCAGCGCGACGCTTTTGAGCTCTTCTCCGCGCACGAGCTGCCATCTGACGAGATTTATGATGATTGCGCCGAAGCCGACGAAAAGCAAAATCGCCGTTGCGACGAGCGCTTTTCTCCACATGGTTTTCTGCGGCGTCATATGGCACCTCCAATCTATCGCGAATAAATGAAAAGAGAGCTTGAGATTATCTCAGGCTCTCACAAGAAATGGTATCTCATAAGTTAGAATTATAGCACATATTGTGCTTTTATGCAAACCATGATTTTACTGTTTCAATTATGTTATCAAAGAAATTCAGCTCCTTCGTCTCTTGCAGAACCGTACCGTGGTCACTGCTTGCCATGTTCATATAAACGACCTGGCTCTCGTTGATTTGGCTCATGCCGAGCTGTTTTCTCGCATACTCCTCGACGTCCGCCGTGTTCACCTTTTCTGCTGTCTGCATAGTCAGCTGAACCTCAAGCGCCTCTTGCTCTGCCAGCACCTTTTCGTTCATATTGATTTGATCTGTCAGCTCCGTGAGCTGAACCTGTGAATAGACGATTGAAAGCACCGAGGCGAGAATGACGAGCAATGTGGTCACTCTCACTATCATCGCGAGCGGCTTTACCTTTGCGCGCTGATTTTCGCGCAGCTTCTCCTTCGGCAGCTCGACGACGTTCTCGCGCGGCTCGGGAACTTCCCGAACTCTGCGCCTTTCGCCCGTATTGCTTCTGGGGTCGGCAACGCGCACGGCGTTTCCGTCGCGCTCTTCAAACAGCGAAAAATCATATGCCACACTGTAATTTGCCATTGCCTTTTGCTCCATTCTGCCGTAAAATGTATTATGTAAACTAGGTTCTGAGTGCCGGGTCGTCGCTCCCCGTTGGGCAACACCCGCTGGGCAACGCCTACCTTCGTGCCCTTAATTGTCCATTGTCCATTGTCAATTATCAATTGCACTTACTGCTCTTAGGCGTGCGCTTCTGGCTCTCGGGTTGCGCTTCAATTCATCTTCACTCGGTGAAATGCCTCTTTTATACAGCAGCTTGACCTTCGGCTCTCTGCCGCAGATACATACGGGGAATTCCGGCGGGCATGTGCAGCCCTGAGCCCATTCTGCCATCTGCTTTTTGACGATTCTGTCTTCGAGCGAGTGGAAGGTGATTACCGCCAAACGTCCGCCGGGCTTTAATAAATCCAGTGCGCTTTCGAGGCCGGCACTCAATGCGTCAAGCTCTGAATTTGTGGCTATGCGCAAGGCCTGGAACGTCTTTCTGGCGGGGTGCTTATCTGCCCGCCTCACTGCGGCGGGTACACTGGCTTTGATTATCTCCGCCAGCTCGGCGGTGGTTTCAATCGGTCCTCGCTCACGCGCTGTGATGATTCCCGATGCGATTCTGCCCGCGTTCTTATCCTCGCCGAAGCGCCGGATTATATCTGCAAGCTCGCCGTGCGAAAGGGTGTTGATTAAGTCCTTGGCGCTTTTGCCGGATTGGCTCATGCGCATATCGAGCGGCGCGTCGGTGTGATATGAGAAGCCGCGTTCGGCTGTGTCAAGCTGATGAGACGAAACACCGATGTCAAGGAGAATGCCGTCTGCTTCGGTTATGCCGTTTTCGGCGGCGATGCGCTTCATGTCAGCGAAATTGCCTTCTGCGATGATTGATTGCTCATACTTCCCAAGCCTGTTTTTCGCGGCCTTGAGGGCGTCCGGGTCTTGGTCTATCGAGAGAAGCTTTCCCGTTGTGAGCCGAGATAAAATCGCTTCGGAGTGGCCTCCGCCGCCGACTGTGCCGTCAATGTAAATGCCTGCCGGCTTGATATCAAGGGCTTCGATGGCTTCGCTCAGAAGCACGGGCTCATGCATGAATTCCATATCAGAAGTCCAGCTGGGTCATCATTTCTTCTATGCCTTCATCGGTTTGCGAGCCGTTGTATTCACTCCATCTCTGCCTGTCCCAGATTTCCGCGCGCACTGCCGTGCCGATGACCGTGACGTCTTTCTCAAGTCCGGCGTGTTCGCGCAGTGTCTGCGGGATAAGGATTCTGCCCTGCTTATCCGGCTCAACCTCTTCGGCGCCGGAGAAGAAGTATCTCTGAATTCCCTTGGCCTGTGACATCGG
>DBCZ01000079.1:6756-8676 GCA_002293315.1 Ruminococcaceae bacterium UBA945 | reverse complement strand
TTGCAGATGAAGAATTTCTCACCCAGGTCTTCACGGAACTTTGAAGGAACAGTCACCCTGCCCTTCGCGTCCATATTATGTTGATATTCACCTGTCAACATAACTTCATGCCTTCCTTTTAGCTTTTTTTGCTGTATCGAACCCCATTTCAGGTGGCAAACCATATGTTGTATCAAGAATTTGCCATATTCTGACACTTCATGACACTTATCCCCACCTAATGACATAATTATATGTGAAAACGGCGATAAAATCAACCGCAATTTTCCTATATATTTGCGCAGTGCAGGCACTCGAATATGCGTTCGAAAATATGATGAGGGAACAAAAATTCCCACCACTATATGTAGTGGTGGGAGCATTCTAGCGTTATTTGTGCTGTCAGTTTTTGCCAATTATGTTGATTTAGATTTGTGGATTTTAACTTGCGGGGCACAGCTGAAAACTTCATGCTGTTCTTTCACACGAGCGAGACGGTCGCTTCCGGGAATAAAACACCCGTCACTCGCTTTTGCTCGTGCCACCCCGTTGGGCAACGCCCGCTGGGCAACGCCTCTTTACAAAAGAGGGTAATGACATTTCGCCAATTATGCCCTTAATTGTCCATTGTCAATTATCAATTGCCCTTATCTCTGGCTTGACTTGATGCTCTGACGGGTTTTGCGGAGCTCGGCGAGGTTTTCGGAGAGTGATTCATCCGTGCGGCGCATGACGTCGTCAACGTAATCGTTGGCGGCCTTGCTCATCTCGCGCGCCTTGACCGTAGCCTGCTTGAGGAGGTCGTTCGCTTTGAGCTGCGCCTGACGTACCACCTCGTCTTGATTGACAAGCTGCTGCTGCTTTTCCTCGGCAAGGCGGACGATTGTCTCGGCCTCACGGTTGGCCTCGGCGATTATCTGCGCTCTGTCGGCGACAATGGCCTTCGCCTGCTGAACCTCGGCGGGAACTTCCTCCTTGATGTCGTCAAGAATGGCGCGAATCTCCTCGCCGTCAACGAACACCTTGCCGTTTGACATAGGCAGACGCCAGCCCTTTTCAAGGACATCATACATCTCATCAATGAGGTCGTCTATATTGCTCTGATTTATTGTGGGGTTGTTACTCATTTTTTACCTCCGCTTAACCTTTCAATTATTCTATCCGCGATACACTCGGGAACAAAATTTGATATATCTCCGCCGAAACCCGCCACCTGCTTCACCATGCTGGAGCTGAGAAACATGTTCTCTGCGCTTGTGGCGAGAAAGAGGGTCTCGAGCTCGGGATTCAGCTTTTTGTTGGTAAGTGCCATCTGAAATTCATACTCAAAGTCGGTCATCGCACGCAGGCCTTTAATTATGGCGGTGGCGCCCTTTTCCTTGGCATAATCGGCGAGCAGGCCTTCTACCGTGTCTATCTCAATATTGAGATTTTCATGCTTCGCCACAGTGCGCAGAAGGTCTTTCCGCTCGTCTTCATTGAAGCTGAAATGCTTCTCCGGATTAACCGCAATGGCGACAATCACCTTGTCGAAGATTTTCGCCGCTCGTGAGATTATATCCAGATGTCCTATCGTAACCGGGTCAAAGCTGCCCGGGCAGACCGCTATTCTCATTCTTTCTCCTGTTCGCCGAGGGATTTATGCTCATAGCTTGTGAGCATGATTTTGCCATATTTATATGACTTCCGCTTCACGAATTCGCCCGCATCTTCCGGCACGTCTTCGTCTTCGGGGTGCTCGCAGATAATAATACCGCCTAAATTCATCACGTCTGCCGTCAGCAAAAGCGCTTTATCGAGCAGTTTCGCCCCAAAGGGCGGGTCAAGGAAGGCGACATCGAAGCTGTCTGCGGTATGCGAAAGGTAAGAAGCGAAATCGGTGGGCATTATCTTTGCCCTGTCGCGCATTTTCGTTGCATCTACGTTTTCCTCAATGATTGA
>DBCZ01000079.1:508-6743 GCA_002293315.1 Ruminococcaceae bacterium UBA945 | reverse complement strand
GCCTCAAGCCCTATTTGCCCCGAGCCCGCGAATAAATCCAGAAAGCTTCTGCCCTCAACGCGAAACTGCAGGATATTGAAAAGCGCTTCCTTTACTCTGTCGGCCGTAGGGCGGACGTCTCTGCCGTCAAGAGCGCGAAGCTTTTTTCCTCTCATGCTCCCCGTTATAATTCGCATTGCTGTTCTCCAAAAAAGATAATTATTTGCCAAAACCATATGGGCATAGGTATACATTGTAATTGCGTACACTATTATGCCATTTTCGCATAAAAATGTCAACTGCTTGCTGTAAGCTCGTTCTTTTACCAAGAGTAGCTTTCTGCAAGCAGTTTCAAATTATTGTATTAAGGCGGAAAAGCTATTTCTCTTTTGCAAGAAAGAGTTCGTTGCTTCGTATATCTCATCGGCATGCCCGTGATATGAGTAGTGACTTCCTTCTACTATTCTCCATTCAGCCTTTGCGCCCAGCCTTTTAATATGTGCATTCTGGTATTCTTCTCCTGTTGCTTTCCCTTTCGCAGTTTCGGATGAGACAAGCTTAAGCACGGGAATACTCGGCGGAAAATCCAAATCCATCACTTCCACGATGTTTTCATTGAGGCGCTCAATTTGGTCAGCAATTGTGTCGTTATAGTAATTATTCATGAATTTAATATAGTCGTCGATTTCTTTTTTCGTGTATCCGTTTTCTTCGTTAATTCCAAGCGTTGATGTCACCACCAAGGAAGTGAAAGGGCGGGTAATACCGATAGCCTGCTGCACCTTACCCAGGCTATAAACAAACTTTGGTATATCAGTGCTTGTTTCGGCCGAGGAAGTGGTGTCTATCATAATGATCGATGAGACCTCTTCAGGGTATTGGGTTGCATAGTATTCTGCATATATTCCCGAACCTGAATGCGGCATCAAAACATAGGGTGCCGAGAACCCTGCCTTCGATAATGCCCGACGTATTTCCTCTGTGTAGTTTTCATTTGTCCGAGGGGAGCTGGTTTTGTCACTGAAGCCAACACCGAAATACTCTACGCTCACAACCGTATAATCCTTTGCCAGCACTCTCATCAGCGGAGCAAAATCAGCACTTGGCAGCGGATTGGCAAATCCGGGTAACAAAACAATAGTATGCTCTCCCTCGCCCATTGAGTAGATGTGCATGTTTTCACCGTTTACTTCCACCAGCTCTCCGTAGGGAGCAATACTGTCAAGTTCATTTGAAAAGAACATCTGGTTAATGAATAGGCTGATAAGGTTCAGCGTTATAATCACGCCCAAAATAATCGCAAGTATAATCAATGGCTTCTTCCCCCTCTTCCTCTTTGCTTTTGCAATACTTTTCATGCCGCCCTCACGTCATACCAATTTTATCGTTTTGATTATATTATCATATTGGTAATATAAAGTCAAGTAAAACTCCCTGCTTATTGAAAAGTCAGGGAGCGACATATTATTATTCAATTATCTCCGGCGGCGAAATAATCATTCCCAGGGTACGGGGCTTTCTGCCTGAGCCTGATTTGTTCTTATAAAGAGGCAGAATAATTTCCGAGCATGCCGCCATTGCCTGCCTGAGCTCTTCATCAGTCGCATAAATGGGAGCAAGTGAAAAGCCTGACATATCCCTTGCTATATCAATACTTTGTTTTCCGGTGTATTCCTGAAATCGACGGATAAAGCCGAGTATATACTGCATGAACAGCTGCATATAAGCACTGCCGGCATTTTCTCCTGTCATATCCGCTTCATCTGCTTCCAGCGAAAAAGCGGGCGCATAGGTCTTTTCTATCATGCCCCGAACCTGCGTTTCCTCTACTACTTTCAGCACGCCATCCTCGGTCATATGTTTGAGATGGCGATATAATGTGGCCTGTGGAATATCAGCATATACTTTTGCAAGCTCCTTTGCGGTTGCTCGCCTGAGAGAATAGAGCTCAAGCAACAATTTGCATTTAGTCGGGTGGGTAAAACATTCCATCAGCTTTTGCTCCATTTTACCGCCTCCTTTCAATTATTGATAATATTATCAATATGATACTGAAAAGTCAAGTATAAGCAAGCATTGCATAGTAATTACTCACAGATAGTATTTGCAAGAAAATCTCATGGCATTTCAGGTCTCATGGAAAAACGAGAAAACCCTCTGTGCGGCGGGCTTATTCATTCCCGGGGCTGCGGCGAGTTCCTCCGCTGTGGCTTCGCCGACGGCTTTAATCGTTTTGAAGTGCTTCATGAGCTTTTGCGCGCGCGCCTCGCCTATGCCCTCGATTGATGTGAGCGTCGACTGCACCGTGCTTTTCTTGCGCTGCTGGCGATGATAGCCAATGGCGAAACGGTGAACCTCGTCCTGTATCTTAGAAATGAGCGTGAACGCGCTGCGGGTGGAGTTAATCGCAATCTCGCCGCCTGAAACGGCAATGGCGCGCGTGCGGTGCTTATCGTCCTTCACCATGCCGAAAACGGGTACGTCGAGGCCGAGGTCGTCTATGATGGGCTTGATTGCCGCCACATGCCCCTTGCCGCCGTCTAGGAGAATCAAATCCGGCAGACGAGCAAAGCCCGCCGGCTCTTCCGTGCCGTCCTCCTGCTTGAGCTTGTATTCGGCGAAACGGCGCGTGATAACCTCGCGCATTGAGCCGTAGTCGTCTTGCCCTTCAACGGTTTTGATTTTGAATTTCCTGTAGGCGGATTTCAGCGGGCGGCCGTTCTCGAAAACCACCATTCCCGCGACATTCTCGCCGCCCGCAAGGTTGGAGATGTCATAGGCTTCAATATATTCGGGGGATTTTTCCATGCCGAGAAGCCGCTTCAGCTCGTCAAGCGCAGATGCCTCTCTGCCGGTGTTACCCATATGTGTGGCGAGATTTTCAGCCGCGTTGCTGCGGCACATCTCCACTAGCTGCTTCTGCTCACCCTTTTGCGGGATATTGATTTTGATGGTTTTTTCGCGCCTCTCCGCAAGCATTTGCTCAACGAGCTCATGGTCGGCAACCTCGCCGTCAGTGATGATGACCGGTGGGATTCTGTCGCGGATTGCGTAATACTGCCGGATGAAACCTGAACGGCTCTCGCTGTCGCTCTCCGCCTCTTCGGTGATGAAGCTCTCTCTGTCGGTGAGCTTGCCGCCCGTAAAGCGAAAGACCTCGAACGCCGTGTATCTATTGCTCTGCGCAAGCGCGATGACGTCCTGCTCCTTCACCTTGCTCGCGACGACCTTCTGCCTCTCCTTGAGGCGGTTGATGGAATTGATTCTGTCGCGGATTCGCGCGGCCGTTTCGAAATCCAGGCGTTCGGCGGCGGCTTCCATCTTTTTCGTCAGCTCACGCACTGAGCTGGAGGAATCTCCCTTGATGAAGTCCATTGCCTCGTTGAAGGCCTCCATATACTCATCATGACTCATTCTTCCGCGGCACGGCGCCGAGCATTGCTTTATGTAATAATTGAGGCAGGGTCTGCCTTTTTTGAAGTCTCGCGGGAAAACTCGGTTACAGGACGGCAGGCGGAATATCTTGCGGGCGGAGTCAATCGTCTGACGCACCGACCACGAGCTCAGAAACGGCCCGAGGTACTTCGCACCGTCGTTCTCTATCGTCTTCGTTTCGCTGACCTTCGGCCACTCCTCTTTCGTGACCTTGATGTATGAATAGCCCTTGTCGTCTTTGAGGAGAATATTATATTTAGGCTGATTTTGCTTTATAAGGCTGCTCTCCAAAATGAGAGCTTCAAACTCGCTGTCTGTAACGATATACTCGAAATGGTCAACATTCGAGACCATTCGGCGCACCTTTTCCTCATGGTTCTTATCCGAGCCGAAGTAAGAGCTCACGCGGTTTTTCAGCGCCTTTGCCTTGCCGATATAAATGATTTCATTCTGCTTATCGCGCATGACATATACACCGGGGCTCAGAGGCAGTTTCATTGCCTTTTGCCGCAGTTCTTTTATTTGCTCTTCGCTTTTTCGCGGGTCAAGCATGTGAAACCTCCTTCAAATACAGTTGAAAGTGGGGAGTGAATAGTTGCGGTGGTGCTTCGTGTCCTTTATGCCCTTTGCCCTTAACTATCAACTATCAATTCTCAATTGTACTTATCGCCGCTGTTTTCCTTATTCAGCGTGCCCTCCAGCTCAATCATCAGAAACCTGCTGAGTTCCCGCACGACCGGCCTATGCCTTTTCCCTTTCGGGACTATAATAAGCTCGCCGGCATTTACACGCGTCAAGCCTTCGTCCGTTTCAAGCTGAAAGCCGCCTTCAATCACATAGAAAAGCTCATCTGATTGCTCATGCGTGTGAAAATCCAGCGTGCGGTTCTCAACATTGACGATGCTTAATACATTACCGTTGAGCCGCCCTATTTTCTCATAGATGTATAAATCGTTTATTGAATCGGCTGCTTCTTTAAGGTTGATTTTTTTAAGCATATGAATTCTCCATAAATCAGCGTAAATACAAAAAGAACACACAGGCAAGCCTGAGTGTTCCGTCTGCTTCAAAAGTTAGTCTGCGAAACCGGATTCCACAAGCTCAATGAGGCTTGCAACGGCTTCGTTCTCGTCTGCGCCGTCAGCAATGATGCGGATTACCGCGCCACCGACTATACCGAGCGAAAGCACACCGAGAAGGCTCTTGGCATTAACTCTTCTCTCTTCCTTCTCAACCCAGATTGAAGATTTGAATTCGTTCGCCTTCTGAATGAAGAACGTCGCGGGACGCGCGTGAAGGCCAACCTGATTCTTAACCATAACTTCCTGTGAATACATAATACACTCTCCCGATTTTAATAAGAAAGCCCGATACTGTGGCTTCCTTTGAAATGCTTGGTGATACCAATCAAGTATACCACAAGAGAAGGTTGCGTCAATCATTTGCGGCGATTTTTGGATTGATGAACAAGTTAGCATATGGCGCGTGCAGTTCATTTGTTTAATTTGCCTATGTTGTTGAAAAGAATGTATGCTTAGTGACAACACACTATATGTTGTGGCAGTACCGCTGATTGGGCGGGCATGGAAAGCACCCCCGTTGGGCAATGCCTGCCAGTTTTTCCATCCCTGTCCTTAATTGTCCATTGTCAATTGTCAATTGTCAATTATCAATTGCCTTTATCATGTCGGGGCGGACGCTTGCCGTGAGCGAAAGGCTCTTTTCGCGCTGCCATTTGCGGATATTTTCATGGTGGCCGCTCAAAAGCACCTCCGGCACGTCTCTGCCGCGCCAGCTGCCCGGTTTCGTGTATTGGGGATACTCCAGCAGGCCATTGAAATGACTTTCGTCGGTAAAGGATTCCTCATCGGCAAGCACGCCGGGTATCATGCGGCAGACGGCGTCGGAGAGAATCATTGCGGGCAGTTCGCCGCCCGTGAGAACGTAATCTCCTATTGAGATTTCCTCCGCCTGATATTCTTCCAGAAGGCGCTCGTCTATGCCCTCATAATGCCCGCAGAGGATAACCAAATTATCAAGCCTTGCGAGCTCGCGCGCCTTTGCCTGATTCAGCACCTTGCCCCTCGGAGACATGTAGACGACATGCGGCTCCGCCGAGGTATGCTCTGTAACCGCGTCGATACAGCGCGCGAACGGCTCTGCCATAAGAAGCATGCCCTGCCCGCCGCCGAAGACGGTATCGTCCACCTTTTTATGCGGAAGCTCAGCGAAATCCCTGAGCTGGTGGGTGCAAATCTGAACCAAGCCTTTTTTCCTTGCACGCGCGAGTATGCTCTCGTCAAGCGTGGCGGTGAACATCTCGGGAAAGAGGGTTATGATGTCAAGCCTCATCTTTTTCTCCTTTTTCTTCTCCTGAATCAAATATGCCCGGAATCGGCAGAACCTCCATGATTCCGGCGCTTATATCGGTGGATTTAATCATGTGAGCCACCGCCGGAAAGAGGTGCTTTTTCCCATCTCCGGTTATCTCATACACGTCATTGGCGCCGGTGGGAATCACATCGGTCAGCGTACCGTAGATTTTGCCGGTGACGCCGTCTTTCACGGTTAGACCGAGAATATCCTGAATGAAAAACTTGCCCTCGGGCATGTGTATGTCGGCTCTGTTAAGGTAGAGAATTTTCCCCCTGAGTGTGTCGGCCTTTTCAGGAGAATCGACGCCGTCAAGCGTGAGCAGCAGCATTTTTTTGTGTATGCGGCGGCTCGCCATCTTCAACTCGGTTTTGCCCTCGTCAAAATAGAGGCGCGCGATGTTTTTGAGCGTCTCCGGGGAATCGCTCCACACCTCGGCTTTCATTTC
>DBCZ01000079.1:0-495 GCA_002293315.1 Ruminococcaceae bacterium UBA945 | reverse complement strand
CGGCATAGTTCACCTCTCAATTAAAAAAGGGCTTGCGCCCCTTTTTAATCAGTCTATTTCGACCATAACCTTCTGATTGTTTCTCGTGGCGGCGGCTCTCATGACTACTCTGATTGCCTTCGCGATTCTGCCCTGCTTGCCGATTACTCTGCCCATATCCGGCTCTGCGACATGCAGGTGAAAAACGATGACGCCCTCCTCACCCTCTTCGCTTGTTACAACAACCGAATCAGGGTCTTCAACCAGCCCTTTCGCGATTGAACTAAGCAGCTGTTCCATGTTTATGCTCCTTTCTTGTATAATGTTGAATGCGGCTTTCCGCATTATTTACCTTGCATTTGCGACGGATTAGTCGATGACGCCGTGTTTTTTGAAAAGAGCCTTAACGGTATCCGTGGGCTGCGCGCCGTTTCCTATCCACTTTCTCGCCTTTTCGGGGTCTACCTTCACTACGCTCGGCTCTTCCATCGGGTTGTAATAGCCGATTTCCTCGAT
>DBCZ01000020.1 GCA_002293315.1 Ruminococcaceae bacterium UBA945 | reverse complement strand
TTTGCACCCGCTCACCTGAAAGCATAGCGTAGCGACTCGAAAAAGCACAGCGCAGCGACGTTAGAACCCCCATCACATGTAGTGATGGGGGTTTACCAAATCTCTCTTCTTATCAAAATGCCTTTCATATATTCACTGTTATTCAGTGTTTTTGCGATAAGCTCCTTTTCTTTCTCGGTGCAGCCGATAAGAATTTTTATTTCGCTGTCTTTTTTTAATAAATCCACAATGATAATAATGGCATCTGCTTCGTCACCGTTTGTACCTTTCCAAACATCAATCCCTCCGCCGTCCATTGACGAAGTATCTTTTAAGTACCCGTAATCAACAGGATAGATGAAATCAGGATATTTCGGGTGAGCAGTATTCTTCGGCCTGTCAATTTCTATTTCAGAGCTTGAAACACGTCTGTCAATCGCCATCCAAAAAGCATTGTCGTATTTCATATCAAGATGTTACCTCACCGGTTTTATGTTCAGGTTCACGCCTAAGGTGTCTTCGCTGTCGATAATCGTCCAGCTGCTGCCGGGATAAATGCCGACGGTGCGCTGTTCGTATCCTGCCTCCGTGAGCTCGCTTACGATGGCGTCTCGCTTGTTCCCTACCTCAAAGCCGAGGTGATGCACGCCGTTTCCATGCTCACGCATGAATTCGTGGAACGTGCTTTCATCTGCCCCGCTTCCTGCCTTCATAACAGGCTGGTGCAGCTCGATTATGAAGCCGTTCATGGCAATCTCCGCGACGAGCAAATCGCATGAAATCCGCTTTCCTCTGTAGACATATTCCTCATTCCCCTCAAGATGCCTCTCTTCAATTTCAGGCGCGGGGATTCCGAATAGCTCCGCCCAGCCTTCGGCCGCCTTTTTTGCGTCTTCCACTACTATGCAAATCTGCGCAAAGCCGTTTCTGTCCACGGGTGTTTTCATCATTCACCTCAATTATAGAATATCGCGCTTTGCATGACGTCTTCGGGGATTACCGCGCCGACGGACTCAAGCGTCGTTTGATTTATATATGTGTTATAGTTCGTGAAAACCTCCACCGGCACCGCGCTGACCGCTTTTCCGGAAAGGATTTCCACCACCATGTCTGCGCTTCTGTCCGCAAGCTCAACATAATCCACTGAGATAGCTGCTAGCGCGCCCTGCCGCACCATGGAATCAGTGGCGGCGATAACCGGCTTTTTAAGCTCCTTTGAGGTGTTCACGATAGCGTCCATATGCATGGCCACAGTGTTGTCGGTTGGCAGGAAAATCACCTCTGCCTGCCCGATTAAATCGCGCGCCACCTGCTGATAGTCCGCTCCCGCGGTGAAGACTCCCTCAAGCACACCGACCTCCTTTTCAAGCCCCGATATATAATTCCTGCTCTCCTCCACTACCTTGACGGAATTAGTCTCGGCTGTGTCGAAGATTATGCCGAAATTCTTCATCGCCGGATTTATCTTCATCGCAAGGTCAACAATCGCCTGCGCGGAAATCTTATCCGATGTGCCTGTAATATTCCCCTCCGGAGCTTCAGGGTTCACTATGCCGAGGTCCTCGGTCGGGTTGTTCACCGCGACGAAAACCACCTTTATATCCGTGCCGTTCACGGCGCTCACCGCTGCCTTTGCCGCCGGAGTTGAAACGGCGACTATCATATCCACCTCACCTGTGACAAAGCCCTGACAGATTGACGCCGCCTCGGCGGGGTTGCCGTTTGCGTTTTTATAATCCACATTCAGCATGCCTTCATCAAAGCTCCACTCGTCGAGCCGCTTCATGAATTCCTCTCTTATGGCGTCCAGCGCCGGATGTGAGGCATATTGTATAAGCCCTACGTTCATGGCCTCCATCGGCTTTTCCTGCACATCGGAAACCGGCGCGCTTGAAGAAGTGTCTTCCTCGCCGCCGAAGCAGGCCGTCAGTGAAAGCATGAGCAGCGCTATAAGCAAAACCGAAACTATTCTTTTCATCCCTTACCCCTATTCCATCGCTTTCACGCGAATGTTCTGTCATATTATCGCCTTACTGCGCTCGCTTTGTCAATAGCGTATTCGATAATGTAATGCATTTGTTACTCTATGAGGTCTCTGACAGAGAAGCCGCCGGCTGCTCCCTTACAGATGCCTTCTTTTCATGAAAATTACAATCCCCGCGGCAAGAATCAGCAGTGGCAGCCCGATTGTAAACACGCCGAGGCCCAGCCACATAACCGTCCCCGCCGGGGCGCTGATGTCCACGATATTCGTCTGCACCTGTGGGATAGTGATGCCCGAGGCCGCAATGCCCGTCACCGAAGTCAGCATATCTCTGAAAAAGCTCTCATTGCCGAACGTGCTGTTCGCACCGTAGGAATCCACAAACGCAAACGACGAGCCGAAGACCGCCACATGGCCGCTTCCCTTTACGGACATAGTCGCCAGCGTCTGCACGCCCTGAGTGCCCTCCACCACCGAGCCGTCAGGATTATTCGCGTCGGTGGAAATCACCGCGCTGTCTTTGGAAACCCACATTTCGCTGACGCTCACGCCGTCATTTGACGTGAAAAGCACCTCCAGCGGCGTGGAATACGGCGAGACAAGATATTGATATGTTTTGTCCGGCAGAAACTCAGCCGTTTTATCGGCGAGGATAAAGCTCATGTCGGATACCACGACATTATTCGCGTCTGTTTCAGACACAAACCCCTCGAGCCGCCCCACACTCCATTCCTCCATAAACGCGGCGAGGTTCGGCAGCTCTCCCTGCGCAGGAAAGCACGTGAGCAGAATCGTCCGCGATTCTTCCCCGCCGGAGACATATTCACGCAGCTTGTCAATCTCCTCGGGTGTATAGTCCGTGGACGGCGTGGGCAGCATCAGCACCGCAGCGTCCGGGATTTCCCCCGTGAGGATATTGAATTCCTCCACCGCGAAGCTCATCTCGGCAAGGTTTGCCTTGAAGCCCTCCATCGAACCCTGAAGCAGCTCATTATGCCCTGTTGCTATCGCGAAAACGGGAATTTCATCGAGGTTCACGGTATAAAGCGCCTCGGCCAGCGCGCCGTCTACCTTTGAATAGTAAGCATATGCGCCGGTCTCCTGATTTTGCGTGATATTGTATAAATCCGATATGGCCAGCACCTTATATCGCCTATCCGTCCGTACAAGCACCTTGCCAACCGCGAGGTCGTCATCGGCATATTCATTTATGAAGCCCGGGTTTTCGTCGGGCGGCATATAGCTCACCTCGATATTTGAATTCGCCTCCTTGAGCTTATCGGCAAGATTTGCCACCTGGCTGTACTTCACGCCGTAGCTCGAATAGACCCTGTCTGCCCTGGAGTCCTCCTCCGCGGCCATGATGAAAATCTCCGTTTTTTCGTCTATCCCCCGCGCGATTTCCAGTGCCTGCTCCGAAAGCGTGTTGAGGCCTTCGGCTGTGAGGTCAATGTTCATTGAGGGAAAGCGCTCTGTCATGATGCTTGCCGCGATGTTCAGCCCTACGGCTATCGCCACAAAGATAATTGTCATAATCACCGCAGCCGCGCCGTGCTTCAGCTTTGCTCTTTTCGGCTTTGCGGGCTTTTCTGGCTGCTCTTTCTGGGGCGTGTTTGTCTCCGCCTCGGTTTTCTCATTTATCTGATTCATGTTATCGTTATCCATTTCTCTTACCTCCACCGGCGGCTTTCAACTCTTCTTGCAGAGAGAAAGACGAATATCGCGGCCACGCTCACAAAGAACACCGCCGCCGCAGTGCTGAATATGCCCGACGTGAATGTGCCGTATCTTTTATAAAAGGAAATCCATTCCACAACAGCCGCGACGACTTCATTATTCACGACCTCCGCGAGGCTGTCGATATACATCAGAAAAACGCTGATGACGAACGTCCCGATGGCGGCAATCACCTGGCTTTCCGTCAGGCTTGAAATGAAAATGCCGATTGAAATCATCGCCGCGCCGTAAAGCAGTGTGCCTATGAGGTTCCCTATAAGAAGCCCCCACGGAAGCGCAGAGGCAAACGGGCTGATGACAACCGCCGGCAAAAGCCCGCCGATTATCACCGCAATGAGATACACGACAAATGCCGCAAGGAATTTCCCGAGCACAATCGCCGTCACACCGACCGGCGCAGTAAGCAGTGCCTGGTCTGTTTTGTTCTTCCTCTCCTCAGACATGCTTCTCATCGTGATAATCGGAATCACCATCATGCCAAACGTGAACATCGTGGAAAACACCACCGTGATATACGAGGTCGAGGCCGTCATAATCATCATCTGCCAGTAGTTGAACCCATACAGTGCCACAAGCACCGCCACGCACACATAGCCCACAGGAGATGAAAAATAAGCTTTCAGCTCTCTCTTAAATATCGCTCTCATCTCTCTCCTCCTTCTTTTAAGTTCAATTCCTTTGGCAGGTTAGAATCCGGTTTGTTCACACCTTCTTCTCTTGATTCAGCAACTATATCTGCTTGTTCATTTGAGTTCATTTCCTTCGGAATATCATTGTTTTGCCTGTTTTCGCCATCTTCTATCATTTCAGCAAATTTATTTGCTTGTTCAGGCATTTCCTCCAGCACATCTGTGTCGTCCGCCGTGTCATCGTCCGCCGTGTCGTCGACTGCCGTGAGCTGCAGGAACAGTTCCTCCAGCGTGAGGTCAGACGTCTTCAATGCCATAATCGGCCAGTTATTCCTCGCGCACATCTCGAATAAATCCCTTCTTAGGTCGGTATCCTGCCGCGATTCTATGCTTATCTCGTACACTCCGCTCTCACGCTCACCGAGGGAGAACACGTCAATCGCGCCCTCCAGCTCCTTTATTCCCGCGAGGAGCTTTTCTTCCTCCCCCGCAAGCCTCACGATTAGCTTATGCTCCTTGGAATGGTCGCGCGCGAGGGTGTCTGTCGCGCCGTCTGCGACGAGTTTACCCTGATTGATTACGATTATCCGCTCGCAAACCGCCTGCACCTCAGAGAGAATATGCGAGCTTAATATGACGGTGTGATTCCTGCCGAGGTCTTTTATCAGATTTCTTATCTCGATAATCTGCTTCGGGTC
>DBCZ01000068.1:41959-42829 GCA_002293315.1 Ruminococcaceae bacterium UBA945 | reverse complement strand
GCGTCGATGTCAAATGTGACCTCAATCTGCGGGATTCCCCTCGGCGCCGGAGCTATTCCGTCGAGCTTGAAAAGCCCGAGCTGCTTATTATCTCTTGCGAATTCTCTCTCTCCCTGAAGAACGTTGACCTCAACCTGAGTTTGCCCGTCAGCGGCGGTGGAGAAAATCTGGCTNNTCGCGCTCGCCCTGCAGCACGTTCACTTCCACGCTGGGCTGGTTGTCGGCGGCGGTGGAGAAAATCTGGCTCTTTTTTGTCGGAATTGTCGTGTTTCTCTCGATAATCTTCGTCATGACCCCGCCCATTGTCTCAACTCCGAGCGAAAGTGGTGTTACGTCCAGCAAGAGCAAGCCCTGAACCTCGCCGCCGAGCACACCGGCCTGAATAGCCGCACCCATCGCGACGCACTCATCCGGGTTTATTCCCTTGAACGGCTCTTTACCTATAAAGCCCTTGACAGCATCCTGAACCGCGGGAATTCTCGTTGAGCCGCCTACAAGCAAAACCTTGCTTATATCGCCAATCTGAAGACCGGAATCCTGCAATGCCTGACGTACAGGACCCATTGTTTTTTCTACTAAGTCGGCCGTTAATTCATTGAACTTCGCACGCGTTACGCTCATTTCAAGATGCTTCGGGCCTGTGGCGTCAGCTGTGATGAACGGAAGATTGATGTCGGCATTCGTCATGCCGGAGAGGTCGATCTTCGCCTTCTCAGCGGCCTCCTTGACCCTCTGCATGGCCATCTTATCCTTTGAGAGATCGATACCCTCGCTGGTTCTAAATGTATTCACAATATAATCCATGATTCTCTTATCAAAATCATCACCGCCAAGGCGGTTATTACCCGCTGTGGCAAGCACCTCCTGCAC
>DBCZ01000068.1:30002-41937 GCA_002293315.1 Ruminococcaceae bacterium UBA945 | reverse complement strand
ACCATTACCTTCTGCTCGCCGTCCTTGTCAACTCCGTATGAAAGTGCCGCGGCCGTAGGCTCATTTATGATTCTTTTAACGTCAAGCCCCGCAATTTTACCCGCGTCCTTTGTCGCCTGACGCTGTGCATCTGTAAAATATGCCGGCACTGTTATAACCGCGCTTGTCACGGCCTCGCCGAGATAAGCCTCGGCGTCTGATTTCAGCTTCTGAAGAATCATTGCGGAAATCTCCTGCGGCTGATAATCCTTTCCGTCTATCGTCACCTTAAAAGATGTGCCCATCTCTCTTTTAATTGAGGAAACGGTTCTGTCTGGGTTCGTGATGGCCTGCCTCTTAGCAATCTGCCCGACCATTCTCTCGCCGTTTTTACCGAAAGCCACCACTGAGGGCGTAGTTCTCGCACCCTCTGTATTCGTGATTACCACCGGCTCACCGCCCTCAATAACCGCTACACATGAATTCGTCGTACCTAAATCAATTCCAATTGTCTTTGCCATAGTATTCCTCCTAAAAAATAAATTGTTTAATTTGCAACCTGAACCATAGCATGCCTGATGACCTTGTCTCCAAGAACATAACCCTTTTGAAGAACTTCGGTTATCGTGTTTTCTTCAGCTTCTGCGTCTTCTATATGTGAAACAGCATTGTGAAGCGCGGGATCAAACTTCTCACCCTTCTCGCCAATCGCTTTCACGCCGAGATTTTCAAGCGAGGCCTTTATCTGGTCTTCTATCATTTTCAGCCCCTTGCGCACATCCTCGGGTGAGGCGTCGCTGTGTCCCGCGGCTCTGTCGATATTGTCAATTGCGGGCAAAATTGCCGTCACTGCATCAGATATAGCATTACCATAAATCTGTATTTTTTCAGTCATGGTGCGCTTACGGAAATTATCATACTCTGCGCGCAAGCGAAGAAACTGCTCGTTTAAGTCGTTAAACTTTACTTGTGCTTCTGTAAGCTCTTCACTGGCCTCCTTGACCTCAGCTTCCACCTTCTCAAGCTCAATATCCTCCTGCTCAAGACTTTCCTTTGTCACGTCGTCCATACTTCTTTCTCCCTTCATCCTCCGCCCAACAGTGAAGATAGTATATCCTCTGCTTTTTGTGAGGTGTATTTTATCAGTGAAAATACTTTTGGATAATCAATTCTCATAGGTCCTAAAATCGCGATTGCCCCGCAATCTTGCTCATCAATAGCATACCGCCTCACCACGAAAGCAGCGTTTTCAAGCTCTTTTTTTCCACTTTCATTTCCTACGAAAGCTGTGATTCGTCCTCGCCGCTGTTTCAGCAGCTCCGCCAACTCTTCCTTTCTCTCAAGAAATGAGAGGATTCTGCGGACGTCTGCACGTTCAAGCTCACTGCTTATAAGCAAATTGATTTGCCCGCTTATAAAAAGCTCGCTGTGCTCAGTTTCCTGTGCCGCCTGCAACAGCGCGTAGAGCGGCGCTCTCGCGAAAACAGACATCTCCCCCAGATTTTCAGCCAGATGGTGAATGAATGAAACGGTGATGTCGGAGACATGCTTTCCCACAACCTCATGATTGAAGGTTGTGAACAGCATGCGAATCATCTCATTTGTAATGTCAAACTCAACATGAAAAAGCTTATTCCTGATAAGGCCCGATGAGCTCAAAAGAATCAGCATAGCTGTTCTGCGGCTGGTTTGAACAAACTGAATTCCCTTTACAACTGATTCGCTTCCGTCCGGTGTGGACGCAATGGCCACCAGCCTTGTAATATCTGCAAGAACCTCGGCAATCCTTACAAGCAGCTTTTCAGGCTCATAAGAAACGGGCTCAATCAGCGAATCAATATGAAGCTTCTCTTCTCTTGGCAATTCCTGCGGCTCTAAAATTGACTTAATGTATTTCCTGTAGCCATTCTGCGTCGGAACTCTGCCGGAAGATGTATAAGGCTGCTCAAGATAGCCTTGCGTGATAAGCTCTGCCATCTCATTTCGCACGGTTGCTGAGGAAAGGCCGATTTTATCGGCAATTGCTTTAGAGCCTACAGGCTCACCGCTCCTGACATAAGCGGCGACAATCAAAGAAAGAACCTCTCTCTTTCTTTCGCTAAGCTCCACTTATATCACCTCTTTCAGCGATTCGTTAGCACTCAAATGGCTCGAGTGCTAATCACTGATAATAATTTACCATTTTGGTCAGAAAAAGTCAATATCATATTTGTAAATAGTTTGTTAATTGAGCAAACAAAAAACATCACTTATCATAAGATTAGTGATGAAAGCTACTTTCAACAAAGAAGCAATCAATAATGGAGAATTGTCAACTATCAATTATCCATTATCAATTGCCCTTATGGAGCTACTGGTCGGACTCGAACCGACGACCTGCGCATTACGAATGCGCTGCTCTACCAACTGAGCCACAGTAGCAAATCAAGCCTAAGAAAATCAATTTGCTTTGCCATTATACTAAAATAAACTCTTCCAGTCAAGGGCGGTTATGACAAAAATCCCTCTTTTTTATTCACGCCGTTCATGCTATACTATATGAATCATGTGAAGCATTAACGAGGGTGAAAAAATGGGGTATAAAATAGACGCCGGCGCATGGAACTCAATCTTTGCCGTTCCTTCAGAGGTGGTGGATAAGCATTTGAAGCTGCTTAGTAAAGAGCAGCTCAAGGTTCTGCTGTTTCTGCTCAGACACAGCGGAGAGAGCTACGCAGCTGAGGATATTGCGAATTCTGCCGGCGTGAAAAATGAAGACGTAGAAGAATCCATAGAATTCTTGCTTCAGATGAAGCTTCTGAAGGAAACGTCCAATGCACTTATCCCTGCTTCACTAACGGAGCCTGTAATTGAAGTGTCCGCTAATAATAAACCTTCGTCAAAGGATGTGCCGGAGAAAAAGCGCCTCGTGAAACCGGATAGCACCTATGTTGCCAGACGCGTGAAGGAATCCGCAGATATGAAATACCTCATGCAGGAGGCCGAGAACACGCTAGGCAAAACCGTCTCCCCCGCACTCTCTTCCGTGCTCGTCGCAATGAATGATGATTACGGCCTGCCGGTTGAGATAATCGTCATGATTATTCATTACACCAAATCCATCGGGAAAACCTCAACCGGATACATTGACAGCGTGGGTAAAAACTGGTCTGAAGAAGGCATTGACAACATCAAGGCCGCCGAACAAAAGCTACACGAGCTTGACGAACGGCAGCAGGCATGGAAAAAGCTTGAAAATATCCTCGGCATATTCCACCGCGCACCGTCGCCCAAGGAGGAAGAATTCTCCTTCCGATGGATAAAAGAGTGGCGAATGCATGATGAACTCATCACTGAAGCATATAATCGCTGCATCGATAAAACAGGCAAGCTCAGCATGAGCTATATCAATCGTATTCTCGAACGGTGGAGAGAAAAGAATTACACAAGCGTTGCGGAAATAGATAAGGCTGAGAAGAAAAAAAGTGAGAAGTCAAAAAGCTATGATATAGATGAGTTTGAGAACACGAGCTTCTTCATGCCGCTCGGAGATTGACGGAGGTAGAAATGGGTTTCGGGAAAAAAGTCTATGAAAAAGCGGTCATTGAACTTGAGAATCGCAGAACTGCCGCAGAGTCTGCGGCCGATCTGCGTCTGAGGCAGTTTTACATTCTCTGCCTCAGAGCGGAGGAAATCTCGCGTCAGAAGGCTTCTAACGCGGCAAAAATCGTGAAAGTTGTGCTTGACGGCGAAGACGTCAGAAGCGCGCTGGAGGATTTGAAAAGCAACGCATTGCACCTGCAAAAGGAATTTGAAGCGCTGCTTTCAAAGCATAACCTCAAAAAGCAAGACGTCGAGCCGCAGTACTTCTGCTCTGACTGCGCGGATACCGGCTTTATCGATGGTAAGATGTGCCATTGCCTTAAAAAGCTTCAGCGCGATATAGCCTATGAGGAACTGAGCAGCGGCCTGCCGCTTTCTGAATCAACCTTTGAGGGCTTCAAGCTCAATTATTATAAAGACACAAACCTTGAAAATATGGAGCGCATTTTGAGCTATTGCAAGAAATACTCCTATAATCTGAACACCCATTCACCGGGTCTGCTGTTTAAGGGCGCGACAGGCCTCGGAAAAACGCATCTCTCGCTGGCAATCGCGAACGCAGCGATAGATAAAGGTTTGGGCGTGATTTACGGCTCTGTTCAAAGCTTTGCCATAGCCATTGAACGTGAGCGTTTTGACCGCGAGATTGCGGAATATGAAGAAACGGCCAAGCAGCTCACAAATTGTGATTTACTCATTCTAGATGACCTCGGCACCGAGTTCAACTCTGACTACGTCAACGCCGTGATTTACGACATAATTAACACGCGCATGCTCGCGAAGAAGCCGACGATAATCAGCACCAATCTTTCGCGCAAGGAGCTGGAGCAAAGATACGGCGAGCGCTTTGTCTCGCGAATTACCGGCAATTTTGCAGAGCTCGATTTCTTCGGAGATGACGTCCGCTTTCAAAAGCGCCGCGAATCAATGTAGAAAATCTATTCATTTTCTACATCGTCGCTGTCACAGCCTTTCTTGCGCCTGTATGCTTTCAAGAACAGAAAGGCCACGCCGACGCCCGCCGTGAGCGCTATCAAAGCAATCAGCGCGCCGGACATAAACGCGGGGTAATCTCCTTGATGGAAGATTATTGTCGGCGAAATTCTTTCCTCTGTGGCAGATTCGGTCAATATCTCCGATACTTCACTCGACCCGCTTCTCTTAGCTTCCGTTCCGGCTTTAGTTTTGGGTGAGCTATTGGTTTTAGCCTTGCCGGACGTCGCCTTTGAGCTTGGCGTTTTGCTTACTTTTGTGCCTCCGGCAGCATTTGGAGAGCCGGAGCTCTCTTCTATTTTCTCCGGCTTTTCTTCACGATGCACGGTCACGGTATATTTACTCACGGTTTTGCCGTCCTCCGCGGTGATGGTGAAGACGAAATCCACATCACTTCCAATTGTGCCGAGGTTTTTCCGATTCACCCGACATACCGCATTCTCAGCGCATTCTGTGTCGAAGACAAGACTTTCCACCTCATATGGCACAATCATGTTATATGAAAAGATAACCGGTGAAAAGCTCGGGTCAAGCTCATGCTCATCTGCTGACAGCGAATACAAAAGCGAATCCTCCGATTTTGGCGGAAGAATCACAATTTTTATTGCTTCACTGTAATCTCCCTCTATCACGTTCCCGTCACCGCCGACAATCTGTGAGGTTTTTATGTTCACCTCGCTTGTTATCGCAGCTTCTGTTAATGCCTCAAAGACATAGGTGAACGCTTTGCCGGTTTTCAAATCGCTGCGTTTAGGCTCTTTTGACGTGAATACGGAAGATACCTTCCCTTGCGTCGCATTGGTGCTGTTGTGCCCGTTTTTGACGGCTTCTTCATTATTTGTTCTGATATACTGTAAAGCGGTGCTGTCATATTCTATATCCACAACAAAAGCGGCCACGCCTGTGCCGTTCTTGCCATCATATGAAACTGTTATCTCCAGTCTCTCCCCTGCTCTTAAGCTTTCACGGCTCACGTCATAATAGAACACGCTTGGCGTATTTTCGGCGGCGAGAGCGGTAAGAGGCAGAATCATCAAGACTGCCATAACTACGAGAATTATCTTTCTAATGCTCTTCACCCCCAGTGCTCTGATTATTTTATCACAGTTGCTTTATGAATTAAAGATATTGTGATATGATATTTATCCGGTCATCTATAATTTCTCACGAGGTTGCCAATAATGAATAAAATAAGTTCAATTGAGCTTTCATTTGAAATAGGAAAATCATTGCTCGAAAACGGCGCCGAGATTTCCCGCGTGCAAGAGACAATGGAGCGCGTGGCAAAGGCATATGATGTTGACAGCTTCAACGCATATGTGCTTACAAACGCCATATTTGTCAACGGGATTGAATCCGGCGAGGTTAAGAACACCGCACTGAAGCATATCAAGAGCACACGCGTTCATATAGGCAGAATCTCCGCGCTCAATCAGCTTTCACGCGAAATAACGGCCGGAGATATAAGCATTGAAGCGGGCTATGAGCGCCTTCGTAAGATAAATGAAATCCCTTATTCACGCCTGATTCTCACCATGCTTGCCTGTGCGGCGGGAAGCATGGCATTCGCTTTGCTTACAGGCGGAAGCTTTCTTGATTCCTCTGCTGCATTTGTGTGCGGCTTCCTTGTTGAAGGAATTCTGCATCTCCTGGAAAAACACAAGACCTCAAAATTCCTTGTCAACTTACTCGCCAGTGCGTTCGTCTCCGTTTTAGCCTCGCTCTTTGTTTTGATTGGCTTCGGTGATGATTCGGCAAAAATAATCATCGGCTCAATAATCAGGCTTGTGCCCGGTATGGCGCTGACGAATTCAATACGCGATTTCTTCAACGGCGACTATCTCAGCGGCTCAATCCGCATGATTGACGCGCTCATCGTCGGCGTGTGCATCGGCGTGGGCGTTGGCACGGTAATCCGCCTATTTTCCATGATAACAGGAGGTGCGCTATGAACGTCGAAGCCATTCTCATGCTTGCCGGCACCACCGCAATTGCCTTCATCGGCACAATAGCTTTCACGATTATCTTCCATGTGCCTAAAAAACAAATTCTTTTTGTGGGTCTTATCGGGGCTTTGGCATGGCTCACATATTCGATATGCACAAATCTTGGCATAGATATCGTTTTAGCGTCACTTATTTCATCTGTCTGCCTAACATGGCTTTCGCGAATTCTCTCTTTTGCGCGCCACGAGCCCGTTATTACCTTTCTGATGTGCGGTATTTTCCCTATCGTGCCGGGTTACGGTATTTACTATACGGGCTATTATTTCTTTATGGGAGACAATATGATGGGTGCTGAAAAGGGGATTGAAACCCTCAAAATTGCGGTCGCTATCGCCGTGGGCATCGGCATTGTACTATCTTTGCCCAGAGTCTTCTTCACCTTCAAAAAGAGAGCCGGTGAGGGCAAGCGCGTATGAAAGCCGTGATTATCAAAGAAAACGACAGCGGCCAGCGCCTGGATAAATTCCTTACTAAGGCTTTTCCGAATCTCCCGCAGTCAATGATGTATAAATGCATCAGGAAGAAAGACATCAAGCTAAACGGCAAGCGGTGTGAAATCTCGACAAAACTTAAAGCCGGCGATGAAATCACGCTGTATCTTAAAGATGAATTCTTTCAGCAAAACCCAGAGGAGTATGATTTTCTCAAAGCGCCGCTAAAGCTTGAAATCATCTATGAAGACGAAAACATTCTTCTGCTTGATAAAAAGCCCGGGCTGATAGTGCATCCCGATGAAAACTATCATTTCGATTCTTTAATCGCGAGGGTGCAGCACTATCTTTTTGACAAAGGCCAGTATAATCCTCAAAATGAAAACTCCTTCGCCCCGGCGCTCATCAACCGAATTGACCGCAATACCGGCGGTATAGTCATGGCCGCAAAGAACGCAGAAACCCTGCGCATTATGAATGATAAGGTCAAAAAGCGCGAGATTGATAAATTCTACCTTTGCGTTGTCTGCGGTGCTTTGAAAAAGGAAAGCGGCATCTTGACGGGTTACCTCGAGAAAAACGAGAGCAAAAACAAGGTCTTTATCTCTGATAAAATGCATGAGGGCGCGAAGACAATCAAGACTCAATACAGAGTTATTAAGGAGAAAATCGAATTCTCACTTGTTGAAGTAGAGCTTCTCACTGGCAGAACACATCAAATCAGGGCGCATTTTGCTTCAATTGGCCACCCACTGGCCGGAGACGGAAAATATGGAATAAACAAGATAAACAAGGAGATTGGCTTTCCGTATCAGGCGCTGTATTCATACAAGCTTCGCTTCTCTTTCAAAACAGACGCCGGAATTCTGGAATATTTGAACCAAAAAGAGTATGAAGCAAAGAAGATATGGTTTCTTGATGAATTTGAAAATAAACTGAGGTAATCGGAGGGAAAGATGAGAGTTATCCACTTGATTGGCGGAGGAGATACAGGCGGCGCAAAAACGCATGTACTGAACCTGCTGCGTGAGTTGAATCAGCATATCGACGCTGAAATCGTATGCTTTATGAAGGGAGATTTCTCAGAGGACGCCGAAAAAATGAATATCCCTATCCATATAATTGAATCCGGCAACATATATACCGGGCTGCACCGGCTTATGGAAATAGTGGGCGAAAAGCATGTCGATTTAATCCATTGCCACGGCGCCCGTGGAAATCTCATGGGCATGATGCTCAAAAAGCGAATTCACGCGCCAGTCGTTACTACCGTTCACAGCGATTACCGCCTCGACTACATGGGCCGCCCAGCCGCGAGAACCATCTACGGCACCACGTATAAAATCGCTTTGCGCAAGGTGGATTACTACATCGGCGTGTCTGACACGATGACGGAAATTCTTATCGACAGAAAGTTCCCCGCCGAAAAGATATATACAATATATAACGGCATTGACTTCAAAACACCCATTCAAACCTCAAGCCGCGAGGATTTCTTCTCCTCCATAGGCTTTGACGTGAAGCCCGGCGACGTGGTTGCGGGAATCGCCGCGCGGCTCACGCCCGTCAAGGATTGCCCCACCTTGCTGAGGGCCATGTCTATCGCGGTAAAAGAGGCGCCAAACCTCAAGCTGGCAATTGCCGGAGACGGTGAAGATAAGGAAAAGCTTGAGGCACTGGCCGAAAACCTCGGCATTGCTGATAAGGTTTGCTTCGCCGGCTGGGTAAAGGATATAAATTCCTTCTATAATGCAATTGACATGAACCTCTTGACCTCTATCTCCGAGACCTTCCCCTATGCCCTGACGGAGGGCACGCGTATGAAGAACCCCACGATTGCCTCAAATGTAGGCGGCGTGCCTGTGCTGATTGACGACGGCAAGAACGGCTTTATTTTCGAGCCGCAGAATCATGAGGAGCTCGCGAAGCACCTGGTCACATTGGCGAAGGATGATAAGCTGCGCAAAAAAATGGGCGAGGCAATTTACAAAAAGGCCTCACAGCTGTTCTCAATAGATAAAATGGTGGAGGTTCAGCTCTCAATTTATCAAAGCATACTCGTGCGGAATGCACGCGCTGCCGAAAGAAAGCGCGACGGCATAATCATCTGCGGCGCATATGGGCATGGCAACGCCGGTGACGACGCTATTCTCGAATCAATCATCTATTCGGTGAAGAACGCCGACGAATATATGCCGGTTACAGTTCTCGCAAAAAATACTCTGAATATCAAAAAGACGTTTAGAGTTAATTCCATATACACGTTCAACTTTTTTAAGATGGCAAGGGAGATGAAGAAATCTCTGTTATATATAAACGGCGGCGGAAGCCTGATTCAAAACGTGACGAGCAGGCGAAGCCTCTATTACTATCTCCTCACGCTGAAGCTCGCCAAAATGAAAAAAAACAAGGTGGATATGTATGGCTGCGGTATTGGCCCTGTGACCGGAGATTTCAACGTGAAGCGCGTCACAAAAATCCTGAACAGCTCGGTTGACAGCATAACCCTGCGCGAAAAGCACTCATATGATGAGCTGAAGAAATTCGGAGTCACCATGCCCACCATGGAGGTCACCTCTGATCCGGCTCTTATCCTAAAGCCCACAGATAAAGAGCAGACCGAGGAGTTCCTCAATAAAAACGGCATTTCACCGATGGGAAGCTATGCCTGCTTCCTGCTGAGAACCTGGCCCGGATACTCTGAAAAAGCGGCTGAGATTGCCAAAACTGCCGATTACATCTATGAAAAATATCATCTCACGCCTGTGTTCATTCCCATCAATTTCTTAAGTGACAATAAGGCCGCCGAGATGGTGATTGAGCACATGAAAGCGCCGCATATAACCGTCAATGCCAAAACCGAGCCGGAGCTGCTTATATCCGTGCTTTCATATATGAAGATTGTCATATCAATGAGACTTCACGGCTTGATTTTCTCTTCGATGAGCGGCGTGCCGATTGTCGGCATATCCTATGACCCGAAGGTGAATTCTTTTGTGGATTATCTCGGATACGGGCAATGCATGAACCTCGAAGACGCAAGCTTTGAAAAGCTCTCCCCCGCCATTGACGAAGCCGTTTCGCTTATTCCGGAAAGAGCAAGGCTAAAAGCGTGCGCAGACGAACTGGCTGTGAGAGAAAAAGGAAATATTGAAGCAGTAAAAAAGCTTCTTGAAAGGTAAAAGAGCGGGAAACCCCCGCTCTACTTTTTTGCTATGATGATGAATCTGTGTGCCTCTGTTTGAAAACAGCCATCACTTTCAATCCTCTCGTTCACCTTAATGAGACGCGAAAAATCGCGTTCAACGGAGAAGCCCGGAAATTCCCACGGCAGCACCTTTGCATAATAGACCACCGCGCCGATGTCATAGCAGCGCGTGACTGCAAAGCACTGGTTGCGATACATAATTCTGAAGCCCGCCTTTTCGAAGCGCGGCTTTTCGTTTTCAAGATTAAAGCCCAAGAGTGGTGGTTGATGATTTTCTATCAACGCTTTAATCAAAGATACATTATTCTCCTCGCCCACCTGCTGTGTGAGGAAGAACCCACCCTTTTTAAGCACGCGGTACACTTCGCTTAAATCATAGCTTTCGTGACGGTTCAGCACTAAATCAAAACTCTCATCGGGAAAATTGAGAGTATCGTCATCTTGCACCCTCTTAACCGTAACACCCAGAGGCTCAAGCTTTTCTTTGCAGAGAAGATAGTTCGGCTCATAACCCTCTGTAACGCTCGTCAGCTCATACGGATGCCGGAGAGACAATAAAAATTCGCATCCTCCTGTTCCCATATCAAGGATTTTTGAAGCGGGCTTCAAAAAAGCCTTTACTTTTTGGCGGTAGTCCCAAGGCAAGGCGCCTTCAATGATTCTGCCGTTGAGATAGGAAAAATCCCAGCCGGAGAAGCTTTTCGCCTCTTCGGATTTCAAGTATTCCAGCATTTCAGCTTCATTTCTCATGTGTTTTTATCTGCCTCGTGAAAGGTCTTCAGGTTGCCCTGCTTTGCGCTTCGCTTTTGAAGCTCGGCCTCAACGGCTTCAAGCGGAATGTTTTCATTCACCATCAGAACCATAAGATGATAAAGCAAATCACTTATTTCAAGCACGATTTCCTCTTTATCGCCATTCTTTGCCGCGATTATCACCTCACTGCATTCCTCGCCGCACTTCTTGAGTATTTTATCAGTGCCCTTCTCGAAAAGATAACATGTGTACGAACCTTCAACATTATCATTTTTTCGGCTCGAAACAACTTCATATAAGCCCTTGAGTGAATCCATATCTTCCTCCTACATTATCTGTTTATAAAAGCACGAGAATCTGCCGGTGTGGCAGGCAGCGCCCGTTTGCTCCACTTTTATCAGCAGCGTGTCGTCATCACAGTCAGCGTGAATGCTCACAATTCTCTGCACATGCCCCGATATCTCTCCCTTGTTCCAAAGGCTCTGCCTGCTTCTGCTGTAGAACCATGTGTATCCTGTCTCGATTGATTTCTTCAGAGATTCAAGGCTCATATAGGCCATCATCAGAACTTCATTGCCAGAAGCACTTTGGATAATCGCAGGAATCAGCTCACTTTTCCTGAAATATCTGGAGAGATTATCCTCAAGCTCAAGTATATCTGCGTCTGGATTGATTTTCTGCCCGGCTATCACTACTTCTTCTAAATCTATTGCGCCTGTGTAAACAGCCTTGCCTGTGATTGCACCGTATATACCCATCTCACGCAGCTTGACAATATCCTCCAGTCTGCTCACGCCGCCGCTCGCGATTATATTGCAGCTCACTTTTTTATTCACAGCATTAAGCATTTGAAAATTCGGTCCGGCAAGTGTGCCGTCAGTGGATATATCCGTGACAATCAAATATTCGCACCCTATCTTCTCCATCTCAAAGGCTAAATCAATATAATCGACGTCGCTTTCCTCAAGCCAGCCGTTTGCCGC
>DBCZ01000068.1:0-29985 GCA_002293315.1 Ruminococcaceae bacterium UBA945 | reverse complement strand
GCCTCTTTAACAAGTAGAGGCTCTTTAAGCGCGGCCGAGCCGAGAATCACTCTGTCAATCCCGCTGTTTATATAGAAATCAATTGCCTTCATATCGCGTATTCCGCCGCCGACCTCAAGCTTCATGCCAGTGTTTTTGCGTACGTTAATGATTATAGCGGCGTTTTTCGGCTCGCCGTCCTTAGCTCCGTCGAGATCTACCATATGAAGCCATTCTGCACCCTGCTGCTCAAAGGCTTTTGCCGTCTCAATAACATCAGCCGCGACTACCTCTGCCGTGCCGAAGTCACCGCGCAGAAGCCGCACCGCTTTGCCGTCTTTTAAGTCTATAGCAGGCAGAATAATCATAGAATCCCCTTTGTGGAAAGAGTCTCGCCCGTTTCATTGCGCTTTGCGGCAGATGAAATCGCATGTGCCGCCGCCTTGAAAAGAGCTTCTATCATATGATGAGAATTATTTCCATACTCACAGCGCATATGCAGCGTCATGCCGGCGTTAAAAGCAAAGGCGCGAAAGAATTCCTCCGTCATGCAGGTGTCAAATTCACCCACGCGTTCCTGCGGAAAATCCGCGTTGAACGCAAGAAATGCGCGATTGCCGGCATCAACCGAGGCAAAGCCAAGCGCCTCGTCCATCGGGATAAATGCCGTGCCATAGCGCTTGATTCCGCTTTTATCGCCCAAAGCCTCGGAAAAAGCCAGCCCAAGCGCAATGCCTGTATCCTCCACTGTGTGGTGGCAATCCACATTCCAGTCGCCGACGGTATGCACCTCGAGCCCGAATCCGCCGTGAACCGCAAAAGCTGTGAGCATATGCTCAAAAAAGCCGACGCCCGTATCAACCTTCACCTCGCCGCCATCTAAATCTAAATTCAGCTCAATTTGGGTTTCCTTTGTGTTTCGCACAATCCTTGCTGTTCTGCTCATCTTTACCTCCAAAATCTCCTTGCTGTGTCTATGAAAACGCGGTTCTCTTCTTCGTTGCCGCAGGTAACGCGTATCAGCCCGCATGTATATCGAATTGAGATGCCGTTGCTGTTCATGAATTTGAGAAATTCATCTGCTTTGTCCATTTTAATCGCGATGAAGTTCGTCTTGCTCGGCAAGATTTTCCACTCTGCTCCGTCAATTCGCCTTAGCTCATTATACAACCGATCTTTTGAAGCAATTATCTCATCAATCCCCTGCCTCACTTCCACCTTGTGCGAGAGAATAATTCTCCCCATTGCCTGTGTAATCACGTTGACGTTATATGGCGACTTCACCGCCCATATTGCTCTTGTTATATCTTCTGAAGAAACTGCGAAACCAAGGCGGATTCCCGCCATACCGAAAGCCTTTGAGCATGTCTTTAAGATTATGAGATTACTGTATTTATCTATCTCCGGCAGCATGCTTTCACTCCAGAAATCCATATATGCCTCATCAAGCACAATCAAGACCTCGGGCAAAGCTTCAATAATCTTCCGAACTTCCCCTTTTGGCAGCCCGATTGAGGTCGGGTTACAGGGATTGCTGAAAATCAGCAGCTTGACATTCTTATTCTTGCAGACTTCAATCACATTGTCAACATCTATTGAGAAATCAACCTGCTTTTTAAGCCTCAAGTGCTCTGCCTCGCAAATATTGCCGTAAAATGAATACATTGAAAAATCCGGCTCAATCGTCGCATATGCCTCACCTTTCATTAGAAAAGCAGATACGATGATTGAAATCAATTCGTCTGAGCCGTTTCCTGCACTCACGTTTTCTGCGCGCAAAGAATAGAAATCCGCAAAAGCCGCGCAAAGCTGCGCCGCCGTAGAATCGGGATAACGGTTAAGCGGCAACCTTGCAAGCTCACTCTCTATCTCACGCTTTATGCCCTCCGGCAAAGTCAGAAAGGATTCGTTCGCATCTAAGCGAATTTGAAATTCTCCCGAAAGCGCCTCATATGGCTGCAAATCTTTAATTTTATCGTTGAGTGTATACATTTCAGTTTTCCTTGCGCACTATAATTGAATTTGCATGGGCCGTCAATCCCTCGGCATTTGCGAGAGTTATAATGTCATCTGCCGAACGCAACAGCTCATTTTGAGGGTAATACAGAAAGCTTGTCTTTTTCAGGAAGGTATCCACTGAAAGCGGGGAGAAAAACCGCGCTGTGCCGCCTGTGGGCAGAACATGGTTTGTTCCGGCGTAATAGTCTCCGAGCGGCTCGGGAGAGAAATTCCCAAGGAACAATGAACCCGCGTTATCAAGCTTCCCTATATATTCAAACGGATTTTCACAGCATATTTCCAAGTGCTCGGGAGCCAAGTCATTCGCGAACTCAATGCAGTCTCCCATATTATCACAGACAATCACAGCGCTGAAATCATCAAGTGACTTATTGATTATATCCTTTCTTTCAAGCCCCTCAAGCTGCCTGTAAAGCGCCTCAATTGAGGCATCTGCCAGCTTTTCAGATGCGGTGATGAGAATTGCGGACGCAAGCTCGTCATGCTCCGCCTGGCTCATTAAATCGGCGGCTATATATTCCGGCTTGGCGCCCTCGTCGGCAATGATAAGAATTTCACTTGGGCCGGCAATCATATCTATATCAACCGTGCCGTAGAGCTGTTTTTTTGCCGTGGCGACATAGATGTTCCCGGGCCCCACAATTTTATCCACTGACGGCACGCTTTCCGTCCCATAGGCCAGCGCCGCGACGGCCTGCGCGCCGCCGATGAGGAAGATTCTGTCCACGCCCGCCAGAACGGCGGCCGCCATAATTTCAGGGCTGACTTTACCGCCTCTTCCCGGCGGAGTTACCATGATAAGCTCTTCAACCTCCGCTACTTTCGCGGGAATGGCATTCATTAAAACAGATGATGGATATGCCGCAGTTCCGCCTGGCACATACAGCCCTGCTCGCTTTAAGCCACGCACACGTTGACCGGTGATTACCCCGGATGACGCGGTATCAATTCTGCTTTGCTGCTTCTGCCGCATATGAAAAGCCGTGATGTTCTCCGCCGCTTTTTCAAGTGCCGCGAGAAACCTAATATCGCAGGCCGAGGCAATTTCCCTAGCCTCTGCAAGGCTAAGCTCAAGTGAAGCCGGCACATAACCGTCAAACCTCAATGAATACTCTTTTATAGCTTCATCGCCCTTTTCCCGCACATTTTTGAGTATCTCCGCCACCGCGTTATCAACCCGCTCATTGCTTTCGGCATTTCTTGCCCTCTGCTCTGAAATAAACTTTTTATAGTTCTCTGCCGTACCCATAATTTTCCTTATCATATGCTTCCTCTCGCTTTTTCCAACTTTTCAGCCAAATTCTCAATTTCCTCTTTCCTCAATTTGAGGCTTGACGCGTTGACAATCATTCTGGCCGAAACTGCCGCTATGTCCACCTTTACTTCAAGCCCGTTCTCTTCAAGCGTGCGCCCTGTTTCCACTATATCGACGATGCCGTCGGAAAGCTCTAGCAGCGGTGCAAGCTCAACGGAGCCTTCTATCTTTATAGTCTGCACATCCATCTGCATATTTTCAAAGAATGCGCGCGCCACGTTTGGATATTTCGTCGCCACCCTCTTTTTGCTGTAGCCGGAGAAAAAGTCTTTTCCTTTCGGCGCGGCAAGCGCAAACTTGCATTTACCTATGTTCAAATCCAGAATCTCGAAGAAGCTGCCCTTGCATTCCATTATTGTATCTTTACCCACAATTCCAATATCACATACGCCGTGCTCAACATATGTTATCACGTCTGCCGCCTTGGCAAGGATAAGCTCGCAGCTCCCACCGTCTATCGGCACAATCAGCTTCCTGCTTTTTTCATTCAGCGCATCAGTGGCTATTCCGGCTTCCTGAAGCAATTCGCCGAATTTCTTCTCTAAACGCCCTTTTGTCAGAGCAATCCTGAGCGCACTCTTTACTGATGCTTGTTGTTTGACTGTATCCGTAAGGAGAATATCCCTGATTGCAGAGGTGTCAACGGAAAATCCGATTGCAGGCAAATCACGGCCGAATCGCCCGAGAAGATTATCATATCTGCCGCCGACGATAACCGCATCGCCGGATTCCTCCGCGTATATGCTGAAAATGATACCGGAATAATAATCGTGAAGCTGTACAAGCCCTAAATCAAGCATGATTTTATCTTCTAGCCCCAGCTCACAGAGAGAAGCATAAAGCTTTTTCATATAATCGAACATAGCGACTGTTTCGGCATCACCGCAGAGAGCCTCTGCCTCACTGAAGATTTCATAGCCCCCGAAAAGCCTCGGCAGCTTGCGAATCGCCTCAACCTCCTTACTGCTTTGAAGGCTATCCAGAAGCTCATCAAGACCCGCATAATTTTTCGCCTCAATGTATTCGCGCATGGCTTCAATCGTGTCAACCGAGGCGTTTAGCCTTGAAGATAGATGCGAAAACAGTAATGCATTACCGATTTCAACCCTGTAGCCGGATATAAAAGAATCCATTGCCTTGACGGCAAGTGAAATGGCCTCGATATCGGCATCCATTCCCGTGCAGCCAAGCAGCTCTATCCCCATCTGGAAAATCTCATTATTCCTGCCGGAAAGGTCAGGGTTATTCCTATAAACAGGCTGTGAATAAAACAGGCGGACAGGCAGCTTCGCGTCCTTGAGGCGCGAGGCCGCCATTCTGGCAATCGGAAGCGTTGAATCCGGCCGCATCACTATGAGCCGACCGGTATTGTCCGTGGCCTTGAACATTTCCTCCTGCGGAATTCCATATGAGGTTTTGCCCATTGCGTCAAAATATTCAACGCCCGGCGTCATCACCTCGCTGTAGCCTGCTTGCTCAAAGAGCCCGGCAAGCCTTCGCTCAATTAGGCGCTGCGTTTTGCTTTCCTGAAAAAGTATATCCTTTGTGCCCTCCGGCGTGATTTTTGTATAATCCATTGTGTTGCCTCTCATCTTTGCTTTAGTGCGCTAATTCATTAAAACAATATCATACTTTTTACATAATGTCAAGCTAAAGAAACCGCTCTCATGAGAAAGCGGTTCTGTCTCACATATCAAAAAGCGAAACCTGGCTGGTGTCCGGCATGCCCATGAAGGCCCCAGCACCTTTGAGCGCATCAATCACGGCGCTGGAGACGCTTGCCTTCATCTGGAATTCCTCCACGGAGATAAACTCCTCTCCTGCCACTTTGGCCTCCTGAAGCCCAAGTGCCGCGGATTCTCCTATACCTGAAAGCGCGCAGAACGGCAGGCGAATCTTCCCTTCTTCCACAACGAACTTCTTCGCTTCGGATTTATATATGTCCACGGGCAGAATCTCAATTCCCCTTGCGAGCATTTCATTGATGATTTGCAGCGTTGTATATTCACTTTCATCCTTAGCCGAAGCTGATTTATCACTCATCTTGGCTTCTATTGCCTTCATCTTGCTCCACACGGCTTCTCTTCCCTTTGAGGCGGTGGCGCCGTCGAAATCCTCGCTGCGCACCGTAAAATATGCCGCGTAGTATTCTATAGGCTTATAGATTTTATACCACCCAAGGCGAAGCGCGCCAATCATATAGGCTGCGGCATGGGCTTTTGGGAAAAGGTAATTTATTTTCTTGCATGAATTGATATACCATTCCGGCACGCCATGGCTTCTCATGATTTCGATGTCTTCGTTCGTCAGCTGAGAAGCTGCATGGCCTTTTCTCGTAATCTCCATAATCTTGAAGGCCAGCGTCGGCTCAAGCCCTTTATGCATGAGGTAAACCATGATGCTGTCTCTCGTGCCGATTACCTCTTTGATGGTGCAAATCTTTTTCTTAATCAGCTCCTGCGCGTTGCCAAGCCATACGTCCGTGCCGTGTGAAAGCCCTGAAATCTGAAGCAAATCTTCAAACGTGCGCGGTTCGGCGTCTTCTATCATCTGGCGCACAAAGCCCGTGCCGAGTTCCGGCAGAGAGAATGTGCCGGTTTTTGAGCCGATTTGCGTTTCCGTCACACCTAAAGCTTCAGGTGACGCAAACAATGACATCACCTTTCTGTCGCCCATCGGTACGTTGGCAACGGGAATGCCTGTGTATTCTTCAAGATAGCGGCAAATCGTAGGCACATCATGGCCAAGCTCATCAAGCTTACATATTGCATCGTGCATGGACTTAAACTCAAAATGAGTTGTGATATTTTCAGATTTCGCATCGTTGGCAGGGCGCTGCACAGGGCAAAAATCGTATATCTCCATATCCTTCGGGATAACAATCATTCCGCCAGGGTGCTGGCCGGTAGTCTTTTTTATACCCGTGCAGCCTTTAATAAGGCGTTTTTCCTCTGCACGGTGATAGCTGAATCCGTTATCCGCCGCATAGTTCTTTACATAGCCAAAGGCCGTTTTATCCTGCAGCCTTGAGATGGTTCCGGCCTTGAAGACATTGTCTCGCCCGAAAAGTGTTTCAGTGAAGCGATGCGCTTCATTCTGATATTCGCCGGAGAAATTGAGGTCGATGTCCGGCACCTTGTCTCCCTCAAAGCCGAGGAAGGTCTCAAACGGAATTGAGTGCCCGTCTCCCTTCATCGGCGTGCCGCAATGCGGGCAGTCACGCGGCTCTAAATCAAAGCCCGAGCCAACCTCGCCATTCGTGAAGAACTCACTGTGCCTGCACTTCGGGCAGAGATAGTGCGGGTCAAGCGGATTAACCTCCGATATTCCGGAGATATTCGCCACAAACGATGAGCCGACCGAGCCGCGCGAGCCAACCAAATATCCGTGATCCTCAGAATCAGCCACGATTCTCAGTGCCGCCATATACAACACCGAGAAGCCATACTTATTTATAGCACCAAGCTCTTTATTGATGCGCGCCTCGACGATTTCCGGCAAAACCTCGCCATATGCCTCATGTGCGCGCCGCCAAGTGATTTCATTGAGCTCCTCCTGCGCGCCTTCCATGGCGGGCGGGAAAAAGCCGCTCGGAATAGGCTCGAAATCCTCAATCATATCCGAGATTTTATTCGTGTTCTCAATGACGACCTCTTCCGCTTTCTCTTTATCAAGATACGCGAATTCCTTCAGCATTTCCTCCGTCGTCCTGAGATATAGCGGTGCCTGACTGTCGGCGTCGGAAAATCCGCTGCCCGCCTGAAGAATGCGGCGGAAGGCCTCGTCCTTAGGGTCCTTGAAATGCACATCACAGGTCGCGACGACGGGAATGCCCAGCCTCTCGCCGAGGCTGATTATCTTTTTGTTATGCTCCTGCAAATCCTTCACTGTGGCGCGTTCTTGCCGCACCATGAACATATTGTTCCCAATGGGTTGAATCTCAAGATAATCGTAATACCTTGCGATTTCTTCGAGCCTCTCATCAGCTTCGCCCTTCAAAACGGCTCTGTAAAGCTCTCCTGCCTCGCAAGCACTGCCGATTATCAAGCCTTCACGGTGTTCGTCAAGCACGCTTTTAGGCACGCGAGGTCTGCGGTAGAAATAGTGAAGATGGCTCAACGAAACAAGCTTATAGAGATTCTTCAATCCGGCTTTGTTCTTCGCCAGAATAATCATGTGGTACATCGGCTGCTTTGATAAATCAAGATTATACTTATCAAGCCCCGAATCATCAAAGAAATATGCCTCAATGCCGTATATAACCTTGAATTCACCGCCTGATTTCCTGATTTTCTCTACTTTGTTCATGGCTTCGGGAAATGCCTGCACCACGCCGTGGTCTGTGATGGCAATCGCCTTATGCCCCCATTTATAAGCCCTGTCGATGAGCTCGTCCACAGGCGAGACAGCGTCCATATCAGACATATTCGTGTGCAAATGAAGCTCCACACGTTTTTTTGCGCTGCCGTCGGTAATCTCTCTCATCTGCACCGTGGCAGCTTCCTTTAGTTCAATCACCAAATCGCCGACATACTTATTATACGTGACGTCGCCTTTTGCAATCAGCGCCTGCCCCTCTTTTAAGGCTTCCAGCTTCTTGCACTGCCCATGCGGAAGTCTGACTGTAAGCGTCATTGACGAGGTATAATCCGTTATATCTATGTTGAAGTTCTTGTGCCTTTTATCCCATGTTTCGCGTGAGGTGATTTCAAAGATTTCTCCCCATATGGTCACCGAGCCCGTATCCTGTGTAATATCCATTATGTCTGTCAGCTTGCCTTTTGGCACGCCTCCAATCAATGGCTTCGCTGTTTCGGGAAGTATAGAGGGGTAAATATCAGCACCCTCGCGCACAGTTATTCTTCTCTTGTTCGGCCCGGAATCAAGCTTCGCTTCATATACGGCCATCTCCTCGGCAACCTTTTCCCGCCGCTTTTTTTCTTCCTCATGCCTGAGAGCTTCGATAACAGACTCATCTGCGCTGTCTATACTGAGTTTTCCTGTGAACTCTACGCTTATCTCCAGCCCGAACCACAGCTTCACTATCTCGCTGATGCGCAAATCTACATTCCCTGCCTCCAGCAAATCCATGCCGCCGTGAGCCAGCTCAATTATCAGCTTGTTCCCAACCAGTTCGGCCTCGGCATCTTTGAAAGTGCCCCGCAAAGTAATATTTTCATCTGAGAGATGTGAGAAAATCTCTCGAAAGCAGTTTTTTGTAAAATCACTTTCCGCGAATGAGCGCTCAATGGCTATGGAATTCAGTTTCAAGTCTGAGGTCAAAAGCGCTGTTTCAAGCTGCTTAATATCACCGCATGGAACGAATTCGCCGAAGCTTATGTCCAGAAAAAGCGAACGCTTCGCTAAATCTACTTCAATATTCTTTATCTCGCCGTCAAGAACACTCTCGGGCAAGTTCTGCAAATTCACTTGTCTCTCAAAATAACTGCCTACTCTTTTCAATGCGCTGTCCTCGTCAGATTTTTTATTTCCTGCAGCAAGGAAGAAAGAAGCTCCTCTTCTCTCACCTTTCTCAATATCGCTCCCTTTTTGAAAATAACCCCAATGCCATTTCCTCCCGCGATGCCGATGTCCGCCTCGCGCGCCTCTCCGGGGCCGTTCACCTCACAACCCATTACTGCCACGGTTATATCTTTGCTTTCGCCTTCCAAAGCTTCTTCCACTCTTTTAGCCAGCGAAATTAAGTCAATTTTGGTTCTGCCGCATGTGGGGCAAGAGATAAATTTAACTCCGCCTCTTAAATCCAGCGCCTTCAATATATCAATTCCGGCGGTAATTTCCTTCTCCGGCTCATCGGTGAGCGAAACCCTGATTGTGTCCCCGATGCCACGCTGTAAGAGACTGCCAATGCCTATGGAAGACTTCACTAGCCCCATACGCTCTGTCCCCGCCTCCGTCACGCCGAGGTGAAGAGGATAATCCACCTTCTCGGAAATCAGCTCATACGCTTCGATAGTCATGTCAACCGATGAGGCCTTGAGTGAAATGACGATATCCTGAAAATCATTCTTTTCAAGCAATGAAACATGATACAGCGCGCTCTCGACCAAAGCCTCCGCAGTCGGCGAGCCATATTTGGCAAGAATATCCTTTTCAAGCGAGCCTATGTTCACGCCGATTCTTATCGGAATCTTCTTCTCGCGGCATATTTTTGCAACCTCTCTCACGCGGCTCTCGTCGCCGATGTTTCCCGGGTTTATGCGGATTTTATCAATCCCGGCATTCGCTGCCTCTATGGCAATGCGATAATCAAAATGAATATCGGCAACCAGTGGAATTGAAATTTTCTCTTTCAAGGCAGGTATGAGCCTTATATCGTCAAGCGTCGGAATAGCGGCGCGAAGAATCTCACAGCCTGCCTCTTCAAGGCGCACTGCCTGTGCCACGCTGCCATCTATGTCAGACGCACGTATGCTGAGCATGCTCTGCACCGTAATCGGGGAATCTCCTCCGATTGCCACGTTTCCGGCAAGCACCTGTCTCGTTTTCTTTCGTTTAATCATATTATCCTCCGAAGATGCGCCATATATCATTGAACGCTATTACTACCATGAGCCCGATTAAGATAACAAAGCCCACCGTGTGGACGACCGCCTCATATTTCTTTGGCACGGGCTTTCTGAAAATGAATTCAAAGAGCAGGAAAAGTATTCTGCCGCCGTCAAGAGCGGGCAAGGGTAATATATTTACAACGCCGAGATTCACCGTAATCAGGCAAATCATGTAGACGATGTTCATCACCGCCGCCCCGAAGCCGGTTTTCAGCCCCTCGCTTGCGGCCTCACNNGTGCCGCGCCAATCGGCCCCGCCATATCATTAAAGCTGAACCTGCCGGTAATCATACCGACCAAGCTCTCTATGACCACACGAACCATTGAAAATGTATCAACAGCGCTCAACTTCATCAGATTCCCGAAATTTTTCTCCATTTGGTAAAATTTGAAATCAATTATAACCGTGTTCTTTCCGTCGTCCGCCTGCTGTGAAGAGAGCTTTGCGTTTTCAAAAAGAATTCTTTCTTCGCCGCGCTCTACTTCAATATCAACATCATTCGGATTAAGCATTGCAAGCTGAAACTGAATATCTCTGATAGAATAAATCGCGTAGCCGTCAATGCTTGTGATGGTATCGTTCACCTCTATGCCGGATTCCGCCAGAAGCGAGGCGCTGTCAACCTCGCCGAGCGTCGTCGAGATATATGCGGGCTGAGTGCCTGTGACTATCAGCATCAGCACAAAGCCGAAAAGCACATTCATCACAGCGCCCATCAGCAGCACCAGCAGCCTTTGCCAGACAGGCTTATTGCTGAACGCGCGCTTATCATCAGGGTTAGTTTCGTCGTCTTCACTTAAATCACAGAAGCCGCCTATCGGAAAAAGCCGCAGCGTGTATTTTGTCTCGCCTCTCTGACGGCTAATCAGCTTCGGCCCCATGCCTATGGCAAATTCGTTTACGCGCATCTTACAGAGCTTTGCTGTCAGGAAATGCCCCAGTTCATGAATGAAAATTGCGAAGCCGAAGAGCAGCACGCCGATAAGTATAAGCAATATGGTAAAAACTATATCCATCTTTTCTCCAATCTATATAAGGCTTCTCGCAAACCCTCTGGCCTCTTCGTCTGCCTCAAGCACGTCTTCCAAAGCATAGGTTTCTCGCTTATTTGCCCTCTTCACCATTTCCTCGGCTATGTCACCTATAGCGGCAAAGGAAATCCTTCCCTCAAGGAACAGTCTTACAGCCTCTTCATTGGCGCCGTTTACCATCGCGGGCGCAAGGCCGCCCATTCTGCCTGCCTCAATGCACGCCGGCAAGCACTTGAAATTATTGTAATCCGGCTTATAGAATGTGAGGTTTCCGATTTCCGTTAAATCCAGCTCCGCCGCGGGTGATGGGAACCTCTCGGGATAGGTCAGCGCATATTGAATCGGGATTCCCATATCGGGCACGCCCAACTGCGCTATCACCGAGTTATCGGCAAATTCCACCATGGAATGCACTATACTCTCCCTATGCACTAAAACCTCAACTTGCTCGACCGGCACGCCGAAAAGCCACGCGGCCTCAATGACCTCCAAACCCTTGTTCATCATTGTGGCGGAATCTATCGTAATCTTCGCGCCCATACTCCAGTTCGGGTGCTTCAGAGCGTCCTGTGGCTTGATTTCTTCAAGCTCCGCAGGTGTTTTGCCGAAAAACGGCCCACCTGAAGCGGTGAGAAGAATTTTCTTCAGCTTATTATCATGGCTGCCCTCAAGACACTGAAAAATCGCTGAATGTTCGCTGTCTACAGGCAGAAGCCTCACACTGTTTTCCTTAACCGCCGCCATGACGAGCGCCCCTGCCGCGACGAGCGTCTCTTTATTAGCCAGCGCAATATCTTTTTTCGCACTGATAGCCTCAAGAGTAGGGCGCAAACCAATCATGCCCGTCACTGAATTAAGCGTGGTGTCAGCGCTTTCCCATGCCGCGGCCTCGCATAACCCGGAAATGCCGCTCAGCACCTTTATATTCGTGTCCGCCAATTTGATTTTTACAGCCTTCGCGGCGCTTTCATCAAAAACTGAAACAACCTCCGGCTCAAACTCCCTCGCCTGCGCCTCTAAAAGCTCAATATTGGAGTGAGCCGAGAGTGCCACGATTTTAACCGCGGCGTCATTAACAGGAAAACCGCCGTCCCGAGATAATCTCCGAACGACGTTCAGTGTTTGTGTACCTATAGAGCCGGTTGAACCCAAAAGAGAAAGCTTTTTCATCGTTACCTCACGTCACGACGAGCGGGAAATATGAGACAAGAAGCAAGATGGCAGGCGCAGTGAAAATAACACTGTCAAATCTGTCGAGGATTCCGCCATGCCCCGGTATAATCTTGCTGAAATCTTTAATATGGCAGCTTCGTTTAATCAGTGAGAAGCTGAGGTCGCCTAAAATCGAGGTGAACCCCGACACAAGCCCCACAATGGCCATCATGAGGTAATTAACCTCCCTCGTGCCCTGATAGAAAACGCCGGAAAAAAGATAGCCGCACAGAAGCATTATTCCTATATTGATAATCACGCCGCCTATCGCACCCTCAACCGTCTTCTTGGCACTGATATTCGGGCAAAGCTTATGCTTGCCGAGGAAGGTACCTACGAAGAAAGCCCCGGCGTCGGCCGCCCATGCGGCAAGAATGGCAATCAAAACATAGAACATACCATGTGCACCGCCAAGCTTACGCAAATCCGTGAGGGTTCTCATCGCGACGGGGATAATCACGACCATACTGTAAATAACGGCGAGCTCGCTGAAGCTTACATCTTTATGATGAGCAAGCAGGCCGAGGAAGAAAACGCCGGTGTAAAGGCACAGCACCAAAAAGGTTATCTCAGAATGCACAACAAACGGCACTATCGCCGCCGTGGTAATTGCGGGAATTGAAATAAAGAGCCTCTTGACAAAACCAATGGCCCTCAAAAGCTCATATATGCAGAAAGCTGAAATAAGCGCAACCGCAATATTGAGCGCCAGCGGAAATGATTGATTGAAAAATACCACCGCCGCCAAAAGAAAAATCAATATTGCCCCAGAAAGCAATCTTTGCTTCATTCACATGTCTCCTCTTTATTTTTCATGCGCCGCCGAAACGTCTGCTGCGCCTGTTAAATTCAATTATCGCGCTGTCCAAATCCGCCGGTTTGAAATCCGGCCACAGAGTGCTTAAAAAGAGAAATTCCGAATATGCTCCCTGCCAAAGGAGAAAATTTGAAATCCTCATCTCGCCGCTCGGGCGGATAATCAAATCTGGATCAGGCATTCCGGCGGTATAGAGGTGCTTTGATATGTCTTCCTCTGTTATGCACCCATGATTATCTTTCAGCGCCTCGTTCACTGCATGAGCTATCTCCGCTCTTCCGCCGTAGTTCATCGCAAGATTCAAAACCATGCCGGTTCTATTCCTTGACACCTCTTTGACGTCTTCAATCAAAGCTTTAAGCTCGTCATTGAAGGCTTCTGTGTCTCCCAGGAAATTCACCTTGATGTTTTCTTCAAGGAAATCACGGAGTGCCTCTTCAAGGTATTGCTTGAAAAGCCGCATAAGCGCGCCGACCTCATCATCTGAGCGCCTCCAGTTCTCCGTAGAGAAAGTATATAGCGTGAGATACTTAACGCCTATCTTAGCGGCATACATCGTGATTTTCTTGAAATTGGCGGCTCCGGCAGTGTGCCCCGCGGTTCTCGGAAGCCCTCTTTTTTGCGCCCAGCGCCCGTTGCCGTCCATCACAATGGCGATATGCGCGGGAACATCAGCCTTCAGCTGCTGCCTTTTTTTGAAGATAGCCATCAAATCTCCATTATTTCTTTCTGCTTTTTTTCAAACGTCTCATCACATTTTTTGACGTATTTATCAGTGAGCGTTTGCGTATCTTTTTCGGAATCTTTCAGATCATCTTCGGTGAGTTCGCCGTCTTTTTTAAGCTTCTTCAGTTTTTCAATCGAATCTCTTCTGATTGAACGCACTGCAATCTTCGCATCTTCGCAAAGCTTGCTGATTTCCTTTACCAGCTCCTTGCGCCTCTCCTCGTTGAGCGGCGGAAAGTTCAGGCGAATCACTCTGCCGTCATTCTGCGGGTTCACTCCGATGTCTGCCTGCTGAATAGCCTTCTCAATCATGGGCAGCACGGTTTGGTCCCACGGCTGAATCGTCAGCACGCGTGCCTCGGGTACATTCACTGCCGCAAGCTGATTTATCGGCGTGGGCGCATCGAAATAATCCACCTTCACCTTGTCAAGCACCGCGGGGTTTGCTCTGCCCGCGCGAACAGAAGCATACTCTTCTTCCAGGTGAGTTATAGCTTTTTGCATTTTGCTTTCGGCTCTGTCAAGCACTTCCTTCATGAAAATAACCGCCTTTCAATATATAATAGGTATATTCAATAATTAAGCTTCGTTTGTAACCAACGTGCCGATTCTCTCTTTCTTCACCGCCTTGACGATATTCTCAGGGCTATCTATGCTGAAAACGAGAAACGGGATATTGCTGTCACGGCAGAATGATGCTGCAGTCATGTCCATTACATTTAAGTGATTGTTCAGCACATCAGCATAAGAGATGGTGTCATATTTCTTCGCGTCCGGGTTTGTTTTCGGGTCTTTGTCATACACGCCGTCAACCATTGTGGCCTTGAGGATAATATCAGCCTCTATCTCAGCGGCTCTCAACGCCGCGCCGGTATCGGTTGAGAAGAACGGATTCCCCGTTCCGCAGCCTAGCACAACTACTCTGCCTTTTTCAAGATGACGCACTGCTTTGTTTCTTATATATGGCTCGGCAACCGTGTGCATTTCAATGGCCGTCTGCACCCTCACGTCAAGGTCATACTGCTCCAAACCGTCCGCAACGCCCAAGGCGTTTATCACCGTTGCGAGCATTCCCATGTGGTCAGCACGGGTTCTGTCCATTTTACCGCTCGTCCTGCCGCGCCAGAAATTTCCGCCGCCGACGACGATTGCAACCTCCACGCCCATATCCACGCATTCCTTGATGGGTTTGCAGATTTTCAAAACGGTATCAAAATCTATGCCATGCTTCTGGTTTCCCGCCAAAGACTCTCCGCTCAACTTCAAAAGGATTCTCCTGTATACATCAGGATTTTTCTCGCAAGGCATAATATTCTCCAATCGTGTGTAATAATCGAACATATTATACTATCTATGGTGGTTTTTGTAAAGGAATAGCTAATAAAAAATCCCTGAATCTAAATTATAGAATCAAGGATTTTCGTTATTCGCTGATTATTTAATCATTCCCGCCACTTCGGCTGCGAAATCATCATTTCTCTTTTCTATGCCCTCGCCCTTTTCAAAGCGTGTGAACTCAAGGATTTTAATCGCTCCGCCAAGTGAATCGCCGACGGATTTCGTATATTCGCCCACAGACATGGCGCTGTCTTTCACGTATGGCTGCTCAATAAGGCAAATCTCCTTGAAGAACTTTGCGATACGTCCCATAACTATTTTTTCGGCTATCTCGGCCGGCTTGCCCTCGTCAACTATCTGCTGCTTGAGAACATTCTTCTCTTCCTCGACGATGTTCGCGGGAACGCTTGCCGAATCAAGATACTGCGGGTTTACAGCGGCAATCTGCATCGCCACATTCTTCGCATACTCCTTGAATTCATCCTTGTCAGCAAGCTCGGGAGCAGCGTCAAACCTGACAATAACGCCGATTCTTCCGCCGGAATGAATATAAGACGTCACCGCGCCCTCATATCTCTGGAATCTGCGGATTTTGATATTCTCGCCTATTGTGAGAATTTTATCCTTGAGAAGCTCGTCAACCGTGACGCTCTCGCCGCTCGCCTTTGTGCCGAGCAAAGCCTCAACATCTTCGGGGTTTGCCTCAGCCACTGTGTCCGCGCAGGTTTTGACGAATGCTTGGAACCCTGCGTTCTTCGCGACGAAATCCGTCTCTGCGTTAATTTCGATGACCACAGCCACGCCGTTTTTATCCTCAGCATAAGCCACGCCCTCGGCCGCGATTCTTCCTGCCTTCTTAACAGAAGCCGCAAGACCCTTCTCGCGGAGAATAAGAGAAGCCTGCTCCATGTCGCCGTCAGCCTCCTGAAGCGCCTTCTTGCAGTCCATCATTCCCACGCCTGTCTTCTCTCTAAGTGCCGCAACATCTTTAGCGGTAAATGCCATAATATATTTCCTCCGTTTAGGTTAGTTTCTTTTAGATTATTCTGCTGAAGCTTCCGCCGGTTCGCTTGCCGGAGCGTCCGCCGGAGCATCTACATTCGGCTTCTCATCAGCGTCGGCTTCTTCTGCTACTTCCGCAGTTTCAGCATCTCTTGCCGCCGCGCCCATCTGGCCTTCTCTGCCTTCGATGATTGCGTCTGCCATTGCGCCCGCAATAAGCTTAACGGCTCTGATAGCGTCGTCATTTCCGGGAATGATATAGTCAATTTCGTCGGGGTCGCAATTTGTGTCAACAATGGCAACTATCGGGATACCGAGATTTCTAGCCTCGGCCACGGCGATTCTCTCTTTTCTCGGGTCAACAATAAACAGCGCGCCCGGGAATCTCTTCATCTCTTCAATGCCGCCCAGGAATTTCTCAAGCTTTTCAATCTCATGCTGCAGCTTGATGACTTCCTTCTTCGGGAGAAGGTCAAACGTGCCGTCTTCGCTCATCTTGCGAAGCTGCTTGAGCCTGCCTATTCTCTTCTTGATTGTGTCAAAGTTCGTGAGCATTCCGCCAAGCCATCTCGCGTTGACGTAATAAGCGCCCGCGCGTTCTGCTTCTTCCTTTATGGAATCCTGTGCCTGCTTCTTAGTGCCGACGAAAAGCACGGTTTTGCCCTCAACGGAAACATCACGAACAAAATTATAAGCTTCTTCAAGCTTTTTGACCGTCTTCTGCAAATCGATGATGTAGATTCCGTTTCTCTCCGTGAAGATGTACGGCGCCATTTTAGGGTTCCATCTTCTCGTCTGGTGACCAAAGTGAACTCCGGCCTCCAAAAGCTGTTTCATTGATACTACTGCCATTTGAAATACCTCCAGGTTTTTCCTCCGCCGTATCATAATTTTTCCGGGAAAACCATATGAATATTCATATGGCACCATCCGAAAATACGGCGTGTGTTTTTAGCCAAATAATTATATCACGGCTCTTTGCGTAAAGCAAGCATTTTTATTGCTCAGTATTGATAAATAATTCATTTGTTTTCCGCATTGCCTCCATGTCTTTTTCGGAAATGAGATGAGCTATTGAAATCAAATCTGTTTTAGGCGAAAAATCACCGTTAGTCAGAGGATAATTCTCATCAAAATCATATCCGTTTCTATAGAGAGACTCAATATCTCTTGTTTTTCTCACCGGCCAATCAAAAAAATGTGTTACCCCGCCCTCGGCAAAAGTCACATCTGTCTCACCCGACTTTCCGAATTTAACGGTGAAGCCGCGTCCGCTTTGGAAGTCCTCTGTCAGAAAAAGCCGGATAAATCCATATGCCTCCTTGATATGAGATGATGAAGAGCTTATCGCGATGAAATCCGTTATCAGCGCATGATACTCACCGTCGGATGTGGGAACAGGAAAGTCAACCAGCTTCTCACCCATTGATTCTGCATGAGCAGCTTTCCCCAGCGTATCTGAGTCAAGCATACCTATGCTAACCGATGAATCACCAGGATTATAAGGTTTCGGTGATGGAATTTCCTCTCCCATTTCATAGATTTTTCCATAGTTCACATCGTGTGCTTTAACCCATTCTTCATACTCTTTCAACAAATTCACATTTTCGTCTGCCATAAAATCATATGAATCGGAGTTATCCGAAAAAAGAATGGGATTCATGTAGCTATGGTAATCAGAATTCAACGGCTTAGTTTGCCCGGTAATTTCTTCAATATATTCAGGGAAAGTTTTTGTTAAATTATTCTCATCTATGTCTTCTAATTGACTATCCGTTATCAGACCGGTGGCATAGGTCATTGTAATCGGTAATACATATCTTTTGCCGTCATAAATGCCTGCGTCCACAACGGCAGCATTAAAATCGCCGAGGCTCAATTCTTCATCTTCGCTCACATAGCCTTCAATATCCGCAAATACGCCTTCCTTCATTTGCTCATTTGCATTGGTAAAAAGAACATCCGCCAGTGAATGCATATAAACATCGCCGTCAATTAAGAATATATCCGGACCCTTGCCTTCAGAAATCTCTTGGCTAATTCCTTCGATAGCCGCCCGCCTTCCTTTAGCCTCATTAGGGATTTGCTGTACGTCTATATGAACATCGGGATTTATCATACTGCAATATTCCGCCGCCTCTTCAACTACCTGCTTGTACGCATTATCAAATGGAGTTCTCGGGCTGTCAATGCAAACAGTCAAGCTCATTATTCCACCGCTATCGTCAACTGTTGAGCATGCTTCGGCTTGAAGCCCCAAGGTGAATAAAATGCAGATAATAAGCAATCTTCTGACCATTATGTATTTCATTTGCGGCCTCCTGTTTGCTTAAAGGAATATTCTTATAACTAAAATTGCTCGGATAGCTCAAGACCCGCCGTCTAATTTGTTTTAGTATATCAAGAATATCAGTGGCCGTCAATATATGTTACGATAATTTGGAGCGCAGCTTAAATATAACTCATTTGCCAAACCACCCTGAAAATGCTATCATAAGATAAAAGGCATTTCAAAAGGAGAAAACTATGACAAATATATGGCATGATATGTCGCCAAAGAGGATAAACACTGACGATTTTATGGCTGTCATCGAAATCACAAAAGCCGGCAAGGCTAAATATGAGCTTGATAAAGACACCGGCCTGCTGCGCCTCGACAGGGTGCTGTATACCTCTACGCACTACCCCGCGAATTACGGCTTTATCCCGCGCACATATGCGAATGATAACGACCCATTAGACGTCCTCGTGCTGTGCTCTGAAAATATTATCCCGCTGTCGCTTGTGCGCTGCTATCCCATCGGCGTTATCATAATGGAAGACGGCGGCGCCGAGGATGAGAAGATAATCGCCATACCGTTTGAAGACCCAACATATAATAATTACAAGGACATTTCCGATTTGCCCAGGCACATCTTTGATGAAATGGAGCATTTCTTTGCGGTTTATAAAGAGCTTGAAAGCGGAAAATCAACAGAGATAAGCAAGGTGCAAAATGCCGAAGCCGCCAAGCGCATAATCGAAAGCTGCCTTGAGAGATATGTCGAAGAATTCTGCAAGGGATAGAAAAACACCCTAACGGGTGTTTTTGTTTACAACTCTTTCTTCACGCCTCTTCCTTGCCATGGCATTTCTTATACTTTTTACCGCTGCCGCAAGGGCAGGGGTCGTTTCTGCCAATCTTTTCTCCCTTGACCACGGTTTTGGAATTCTTCTGTTCTCTATAGAGCTCTTTTCTCCGCTCCTCCGTCAATAGCTCATTCCACTCAGGAAGATTATAGAGCCAGTCTGCTTTTGCCTCCACCATGTTCTTGTAAAGAAGCTCGGTATCGTAATCAAGGTTTACCTCGGTGCTTTCTGTCATGTTCTCAATGTCGTTTTGCTTTTTAAGGCTGTCATTTATTCCGTCAAGATATGCCGTCATCATAGTGAGATCCGTGCCGAAAAAATCAGCAAACCCCTTCACGGTGTTCTTAGCCGGCTTATTGACAAGGATTTTCTTATAGAATTCCTTCTCGCTGTTGAAGTAATCGCTCCAGAATTTTCGCCCCTCTGCCCCGTTTTGGTTTTCTTCGGCCTTTTTATGCCATTCACTCAGCAATGCCATTGCTTCACCTTCCTTCTTTAATGAAAACAGATTACCATTTGAGAGTTGATTTGTCAAATTCCCGGAGCTGCTTATTATGAAAAAAGATGTGAAAATCATTATTCCCGAATACGTTAAGTCTCTGCTTCAGAGGCTTTGCGCGGCGGGCTTCGAGGCTTTCTGCGTCGGCGGTTGTGTGCGGGATTCACTCCTTGGCCTTACGCCATCTGATTGGGATATTGCCACCTCGGCTCTTCCTGATGAAACCGCCAGCCTCTTTCACGATATGCGTGTAATCGAAACAGGTAAAAAGCACGGAACTCTGATGATTATCTCAAACCAAATGCCGGTGGAGATTACAACCTTCCGCGTAGACGGCGATTATCCTGACGCCAGACACCCTGCCTCGGTGAATTTTACCGAAAATCTCGATAACGACCTTTCGCGCCGCGATTTTACCATGAACGCCATAGCGTATAATATTGAGCGCGGGCTTGTGGATCTATTCGGCGGGCGCGAGGATATTGAGCGCGGAATAATCCGAGCTGTGGGGAACGCAGAAACCCGCTTTTCAGAAGACGCGCTGAGAACCCTTCGCTGCTGCAGGTTTGCCGCTCAGCTCGGCTTTGAGGTTGACGCAGATACACTTGCGGCGGCTGTAAGCAAAAAAGATTTGCTCGGAAAAATCTCAAAGGAGCGAATTTGCACCGAATTCTCAAAGTTGCTTCAAGGGCATCATGCCGAGAGCGCCCTGCGCAGCACTGCGGAGATTATCTTCACGGTGCTGCCCGAGCTTGCGCCGATGGAGGGCTGCACGCAGGAAAACCCATATCACATCTATGATGTCTGGGAGCATACGCTGCATGCTATATCTCATGCACCGAATGATTTGATTGCACGCTATGCGGTTTTTCTGCACGATTGCGGCAAGCCTTCTGTAAAGACTTATGATGAAGGCACGGCGCATTTTTACGGGCATGCTGTTGCAAGCGCGGCTATCGCAAATGATTTACTTAACAAGCTGAGACTTCCGACTAAAACAAAGAATAGAATCGTTAAACTAGTCAGGCTGCATGACCAGCCCCTGCCTATGAGTGACAGGCGAATCAAAAAACTGCTCGTCGAGCTTCAGCCGGAGGATTTCACAAGGCTGCTGGATATAATCAAAGCTGACATTTCAGCCCAAGCGCCCACTGTCATCTCCGAGAGGCTGGAGATGCTTGAGGCCGTGAGAACAAGAGCGGCGGAGATAATCCAAAGCAAGATGCCGCTTTCTCTAAAAGATTTAGCAATTGACGGCGAAGATTTGCTCTCGCTTGGATATATCGGAGAGGAAATCGGTGTTGAGCTCAAAAAGCTGTTTGAAACTGCAGTGAACGATATATCCCTCAACACAAAAGAGCGCCTTATAAAGATTGCGGCGCGGCACAAAAAATGAGCGACCTGTTTTAATGCAGGCCGCTTTTTCTATAATTTAAGGTTGATCCATTTTCCGGTTCTGAACCGCCAGAACGAGAGCACAAAACGAATCAGCTGGTCGCAGGCAGTGCCGAGCCATGCGCCTAAAAGACCCAGGCCCAGCGGATACGCAAGCAAAAAGCTTGCGCCGGGTCTGATAAGCGTAACGCAAATAAGAGACACCATCGCCGTGAAACGCGTGTCTCCTGCGCCCCTCAAACAACCCAAGTGAACCACCTGCTCGATTTGCAGGAACAGCGTGAAACTCTGAATGCCCATAATCATCGCGGCATAGCTCAAAACACCGGGGTCATCGGTGAAGAGCATGAAAATCTGCCTGCCGAAAACCACATAGACAAATGATATGCAGAATGCCGCGATAAGCCCTGTCCGCTGACACACGCTGCCGTATATCTTTGCTAAATCGGGCCGCTTCCGCCCCAAGCTCTGCCCTATAAGAGTGACAGAGGCCACGGAAAACCCGTCTCCAAAGGAAAAAGACATTCCCATCATGTTCATGCCGATTGTCTGAGCGGCAAGCTCCGTCGTACCAAGCCTCGCTACTGTCATCGAGAACAGCACAAAGCCCACTCTCATGCTCATCTGCTCGACGAGCGAGCTCGACCAAACCTTCGTCATGGATTTCCTTGTGAGCTCTGTGATTTTGAAGCCCTTGACGGCTCTGATATAAATAAAACCGTCTTTCCTGAACAGAGAGATGATACTCAGCGTGCAGGCCACAACCGTGCCGAGAACCGTGGCAATCGCCGCGCCCTTAACGCCCATTGCAGGAAAGCCTAAATTTCCGCCAATGAGAAGGTAGTTGAAGATGACATTCACGGTGTTTGATACAAGATTTGTTACCATTGAGATTCTTGTGTTGCCGGCACCGCGCTGTGCCGCGTTGATTACCATCTGAACCGAGCTGAAAACCGTTCCTGCCACCACTATCTGGAAATATTCAACCGCAATCGCGTGTGTTTCGGGCTGAGAGCCTATAAGCGAGATTGTGGCGTCAGCAAGAAAAAGGAAAGCCACGGTTATAATGGCGGTGAGACCCAAGGTTATGGCAAGAACTACTTTGAGGAAGCGGTTTGCCTCGTCTTTGTTGTCCTCACCCTTTCTGCGCGCCACAATCGCGGATACCGCAACGTTGAGCGCAAAAAAAACAGCCAAAGTCACAATTTTCGGCTGCTGGCACAACCCCACTGCCGCAATTGCCGCCGGCCCGAGCGCGCCAACCATAACTGAATCAAGAAAACCGGCAAAACTGGCTGAAAAGGATTCCAGAACTGACGGCCAGGCAACGTTCAGAGTGTTTTTAATCAGAACCTTGTTTGGCGGAATAGGCCCGTAATCGTCCATTCCCTTCGTCAGCTTCTTCGTGTTGATGAATTGCAAGATGTTCGCCCTCTTTCTCCTTAGAAGCGCACTTCTGCGCGCCCCCACATCCGCTCATGCAAATGCTTAATCAAATAATTACGTTTTATTATAGCACTTTGAATATATAATTCAACTTTTATGAACACCCGAATATAGAAAATCTCTTGAAGCTTCAAGAGATTTTCTATCAACGCTATGCTTTTTTAATCAGACTCGCCGAAGAATTTGTCATGTATCGCCTTGACTGCGCGGTCAGAATCCTGCTTGTCAATCAAAACAGAGATTTTAATTTCACTTGTGGAAATCATTTGAATATTTATGCTCTTCTCAAACAGCGCCTCAAACATCTCCGCAGCTACACCCGGATGGGATTCCATGCCCGCGCCGACTATCGAAACCTTTGAGACGTTATCGTCCGCCACAATTGACGTGGCGCCGATATTCTCAAGGCTTTCTTCTATTATGAGGATCGCGTCGTCCATCTTTGCTTTCTCGACCGTGAAGGTTATGTCCTTCGTGCCGTTTCGCCCGATACTCTGCAGGATTATATCGACGTTGATTGATTTCTGCGAAAGCTTTGAGAATATTTTGAACGCGAGGCCCGGCTTATCTGGAACACCCACAATTGAAATTCTCGCAATATTATCATCCTTTGCCACTCCGCTTATTATCATCTGCTCCACGTTTTTATCCTCCTTAACGATTGTTCCTCTCTCACCTGTGAGGCTTGAGAGAACCTCTATCTCCAAGTTATATTTCTTCGCCATTTCAACCGAGCGGTTATGAAGCACCTGCGCACCCAACGTGGCTAGCTCCAGCATTTCGTCATATGAGATGGAAGAGAGCTTCTGCGCTTTTGGAATCTTCCTCGGGTCAGCAGTGAAAACGCCCTCTACGTCAGTGAATATCTGACATAAATCCGCGTGCATGGCGCATGCAATCGCCACCGCGCTCGTGTCCGAGCCGCCTCTGCCGAGCGTGGTCATATCGCCGTATCTGTTCACACCCTGAAAGCCCGTGACGATTATGATATTCTTCTTGTCCAGCTCTTTTTTCATTCTGTCAGTATCAATTTTCTTTATTCTCGCGTCGCCGTAATTCGATGACGTCGTAAACCCCGCCTGCCAGCCCAGCAGTGAAACAACGGGAAAGCCCATGCTTTCAATCGCCATTGCAAGAAGCGATGCCGAAATCTGCTCGCCGGCGGAAAGCAGCATATCCATCTCGCGCTTTGAGGGCTTCGGGTTGACCTCACTGGCCTTAGCAATGAAATCATCTGTGGTATCCCCCTGTGCGGAAACGACCGCGATAACGTTGCTGCCGTCTTTGTATGCCGCGGTGATTATCTCGGCCACGTTCTTTATTCTTTCGGCATCGCGAACAGACGACCCGCCGAACTTTTGAACAACAAGCGACATTCCTCTACCTCTCTACCATGAATTTGCGAACAATTAGTATAATATCATACTCGAGCTCAAATGTCATTCGAAATAATTTTCGCGCCCTCCGCCGCCGCCGAGAGGATTTTGACATCCCAGCCGTCTATGCCCTTTTCCTGAAGCATTTTTATGCAGCTTATTTCATATTCATCGGCCTTCTTTTCATCTATAAGCGAGATAATCGTCGGCCCGGCACCGCTTACATATGTGCCGAGCGAGCCGAGCTCATAGCTCATCTCAAAAATATCCTCACCATTTTCAATTAGATTCAGCCTGTAAGGCTGATGGATTTTATCCTGCACGGCGACGCGCAAATTTTCAAGCTTGCCCGAAAAAAGCGAGGCCGTCATAAGACCTGAGCGCGACAGATTGTACACCGCGTCTTCACGGGAATATTCTTTCGGCAGAACGCCGCGCGCCTTTTCTGTTTTCAGCTCAAACGGCGGAATCAGCAATGCGAAGCGTATATTCTCGGATACGGGCACGCTCACGCTGTAGACCTTGTCGCCCTCCATCGCTGAGGCCACAAGCCCGCCGGAAATCGCGGGCGAGGTGTTATCCGGGTGACCTTCAATCCGCGCGGCGAGGTTGATTATCTCCGTCTCGGAAAAAGGATTGCCGAGAAAATGATTCGCACCCAGAATCCCCGCCACAATACATGCTGAGCTGCTCCCCAGCCCCCTTGCAAGCGGGATATTGTTCTCCTGGATTATCTCAAGCCCCAAAAGCTTCTTTCCGCATTTTTCATATAGATAATTCGCCGCCCAAAAGATAAGGTTAGTCTCATCCTTCGGCACATCTGCATCATCCTTGCAGGTTATGCTCAGCGTATCAGAAAGCTCCATCCACACCCTGTTCTTCATTGTAAGGGCTATTCCCAGCGAATCAAAGCCCGAGCCGAGATTTGCACTTGTTGCCGGCACGTCTATCCTTATCATTGCTCTTCCACCATTCGTTAAAATTCAGAAATGACTATTCTGCCCAGTAACCTTGCGCCGTCTTTTTCGATATGCGCTTTCTTTTCATCAAGCTCCGCAAAGCTAACATCACTTATCACAACGCCCAGCTCGTTTTCATTCTCGTTATCACGGATTACCCTGCGTACCTTTTCAAATGCGTCTTCAAGGCTTCGCATGGTTTTTTCTTTGTCAGGCGTATTGATATGCAGGAAGAAATTCATTTTTGCCAGCTTGTAATCCTCAATGTAATCCGGCTTCGCGTCCTCCCAGAAGAGATACTTCCTCGCCTTGAAATGCTTTATGCAGTCTATTATATCGGCAACCACCGCACTGGCAGTCGGCAGCTTACCTGCGCCCTTGCCGTAGAAAACAACGTCTCCCGTTGCATCGCCTCTGACCATTATGCCGTTGAAAACATCGTCAACATGCGCAAGCTGGCTCTCCTCACTGATGAACATCGGCGCCACAATAATATGCAGCTTCCTATTTCCCAGCATCTTCACCTGCCCTATGAGCTTAATCACGCCGCCCCACGCCTTGGCATACCCCACATCTTCAAGCGTGATTTCAGTTATCCCCTGCGTGTAGACCTCATCGGGATACACATGATGACCGAATGCGAGCGACGCCAGAATACAGATTTTCCTGCATGAATCCTCTCCGCCCACATCGGCCGAAGGGTCTCTCTCGGCATAGCCGTTTTCCTGTGCAAGCTTCAGTGCCTCGGCGAAATCCATCTTGTCGCGAATCATCTTCGTCAGAATGAAATTCGTGGTGCCGTTGAGAATTCCCGCAATCTCGGCGACGTCGTTCGCCGCAAGGCACTGGCTTATCGGTCGGATTATCGGAATCCCGCCGCCCACGCTTGCCTCAAACAGGAAATTGAGGTTATTCTCTCGCGCAATGCGAAGAAGCTCAGCCCCCTTTGTTGCCACAAGCTCTTTATTCGAGGTCACCACGCTCTTGCCGCTCTCAAGGCATGCCTTGACGTAGTCATATGCCGGATGAAGCCCGCCCATCACCTCAACAACTATCCTCACGCTGTCATCACCTATTATATCATCAAAGCTCTTTGTGAATTTATCGCTGTAAGGCAAGTCCGGGAAATCACGCAAATCAAGGATATGCTTAACATTTATCTCCTCTTTTGCTCTCTCGAAAAGGCTTTCTCTATGCCCCTCGATAACCTCCATCACGCCGGAGCCAACCACGCCGTGCCCTAAAATTGCTATATCTGCCATAATTTTCTCCTTATGTTATGCTGTCAATTTTGATTACGCCTTCCACGTCCCTCAGCCCCTCAAGAAACTCTTCCTCTGAGATGCACATTCGGTTGGATTTCGCCGAGATTGATACCATTGCCCTGCCCCTGACGGGAATATTCTGGTTCACTGTCAGGATATTCGCGTTGGCCTTATAGAAGAAAGACAGCAAATTCATCAGAACGCCGGGTCTGTCCATCAAAATGAGCTGAACGGTTATCATTTCATTATTCTCGCGCCGCACATATGGAAACACCGCGTCACGGTATTTATAATAGACGCTCCGCGAGATTCCGGCCATCTTCGTGGCTTCTGAAGCGCTTTTCGCTTCCCCGTTTTCCAGAAGACTATTCGCGTGAATAACCTTTTGAAAAACCTCCGGCAAAACGCGTTCATCAATTACGAGATAGCTTTCATAGTATTTTTCCATTTTATCACCAAGCTTTTATATTTGTCCGTCTGCCAAACACTATTGTATGGCGGTAAAACACAGTTTAACACAGGCAGGATAAAAATGCAAGGAAAAAGAAGCACCTCGCTATAAACAAGATGCTTCTCAATAAATTTACACGGTTTCTTATTTTTCCGGGCGTCAAGACTTCGCATTATTCTCTTAAATCCAAAGGGTTACCTGTACTTCACTGTCAGCGCCTATTTTCTCTTTTTTCCTTATTTCTCCTTTAACCGGCAGCAAATAGGTCTGGTGTTTCGTATCAAACCAAATTGCTGTTTTCCACTCGCTGCCGCCGATTCTTGCCGTCGCTTTCAGCCTGCCCCATCCCTCTTCATATGATTTTAGGCTCTCGCGTATCTCCAGCGCCATTTCTTCGGGAAGCGAAATGAAGTGCCACTCTGAAAACCAAATCTTCGCTGTGAATTTATATTCAATTCCGAGGTTATCCATTTCTTTTGTGTTTCCTCCATCATTTTTATTGTGTAAGCATATTCTATCACAATTTGCGGTCAAAAGAAAGATTGGATATTTCAAGCTTGTTTGTAGACTTGCCTTTCTGCAAAGCTGCGTTTTCCCGCTCACCTCTGAAAATGCCGATGAGGGCAAAAAGCATGCCGATTGTGTATAGCCCCTGCATCAGCATATTTTGCTTCAGGACTATATCCTTTGCCGCGGGCTTCAGCGCGAACCACTCCAAAGCATAACCCCATAGCGTCTCTAATAATCCGGACCAAAATCCCAAATCGCTCCATCTGCTTGGAATCAACCACAAGGGCAGCTGTGAGAGCAACGAGGGCAGCAAGAGTCCCATTGCAAAAAGCGCAAGCAGCACTGCCACTCTTTTAATGATTCTGCCGTAACTTACGCACCGCATAGCGAGCAGTTTTATAATCACAAACACACCTGCTGCAAAAATAGGTATGTATTGCAATACGTACAATAGCCCGGTAATTCCGCTTCCGTCAACCATTGCGTCAGCCACGCCAAGCGGCGAGGCTGTGAGAAGCTGAATCAGCTCCTCCCGCGTGACTGGCTCTGATGAGCTCACCTCCGCACCCTGCCACACTATATCGTTGCCGCCTTTCATAATTGCGGCAGGTTTTTCACCTTCGTATACGCCGCAGACTGTTTTTGGCTCACCGTCTACGCGGATATCCTTGCCTACAGTATCAAGGCTGCCCCATAATTGCCATGAAAGCTCCGATGACACTGCAACGCCTGTTTTCTCCAGCTCTCCGGGGTAATCTCCGGCAAGAAACTGTTCGGGCTTCACTCTTGCGCCGCTGTCGAAATATGTGCAATCCGCCTGCGCCTTCATGAATTCAGACGCAAACTCAGCTTTGCATTCTGCCCAGAAGCTCAGCCAAAGCCCTTTGCTTTCATCGCTTCGCTCAATTAAATCTGCTTTGGCTTGTAATCGCGAGGTATCATCAATGCCTCCATAATATCTCAGTGACCAGCCTGTATATAGAATCTCCGTGTTCTGCATATTCTGAATGCCCCATACAAACAGCAGCAGAAATGCCGTGAGAAATATCGCCTTGCCACATGCTGTCATCGCTCTGCTCATAATTCCACCCGTACGCGGTCGCCTTCCGCCACCGGCTTTGTGCTGTTCAGCAGCACCCTGTCATCATATGAGAATGCGCCCTCAACCGCCGCCGAGCCGTCTCCCGAGCTGACAACCGTTACGGGAATCTTCCGCAGCACCTCTTCATCGCCCAAAACCGTTTGGTGCTTATCCAGCACCAGAATAAAATGACCGGCGGAATCCGAGTGAATAGCGGCAAGAGGCAGGCAGCTGTTATATACTTTGCTGCCGCTGATTAGGCGAATATCCAAGCTTTCGCCCTGCTTGAAATCACCTTCAGGCAGCCCCACCCTCACCCTTGCCATGGCATTTTCATCAGGACCGGAGATTGACAGAATCTTGCCCTCATACTGCTCGCCTCCATACATATATCCCGTCTGCTTCACTATATCCGCTCTGCCGCCCACTGAAAGTCTCTCTGCTTCGTCGCGGCTGACGGAGAGTTCCGCTTCGAACCCTCCGGAGGTATCCGCCAAGGTTACCAGTGCAGCGCCGATTTCAGCCTTATCATTCGCAGCCGGCAGTTTTTCGGCAATTCCCTCCTTCTCAGTTTTCAGGATTCCCCCATTGACCTTCAGTGCCTCAAGCCACGCAATCGTTTCCTTCAGCTTTTCGGCATCAAGACGCATGGTTTCAGCCTCAATTAAATTCTGCTTCTGCCGGTTTTCTTTCTCCTGCGACTGAACTGTTGCCGCTATTCGTGCGCTTTCAAGACTTTGCTCAGCGTTCTCTATAGCACGCGCGGCGGCTTTCAGTTTTTCTGCCGCGGCGTTTTCTGCATCCGCAAGCATGGCCTGCGCATTTTTTACTTTTTCCTCCGCCGCAATCACAGCTGCTTCTGCCTGCTCAATTAAGCCGGTGCTCTCAGATTCAGTTTCCGACTCAGAAATATCACTGTCCTCCTGCATCAGAAGGGACGCTGAAGCGTTGTTCTTCAGTTCTTCCAAGCGCATTCGCGCTACTTCCAATTCATCCTTTGCCCCAGCAAGCACCTGTTTCGCCGCGGCAATCAGCTGATTTCCCTCTTTCTTTGCGTCTGCGTAATCCTGCTCGGCCCAAGAGAGCGCACGTTCGGCCCCGGCAAGCGTGGTGTTATCCGTTGGCGAATCTTGCATTAGCGTATCAAGCTGATGCTGCTTTTCCTTCAGCTCAATATTCTTCATCTCAATGCTCTGTGCTATCTCCTCGGCGTCAAACCTGATTAGCCCGTCCCCTGCTTTCAGTGCTGCGCCCGGCGTAGTAAGAACCTCTCTAACGGACAGCTCTGCAGGCACATCAACGTAGATGAATCCGTCCGCGCTGACTTTACCTGTCCCGCGGAAGCTTTCCATGATCTCCCCCGCGGATAAATCTATGGTGGTAACCCTTGCCAGCGAGGCGTCTGCCGTGCCGAGGGCAATCAGCGTTAGAAGCAGCATGAGGAGAAGAAACATCGCAAGATTGCGGAGAGCCTTTTTCTGAGTAATATCCTTCGGTTTCGGCAGACGACGCAGCCTGCCGATGAAATAATGCTTTTCCATGGTTTTCTCAATCGGTTTTCCGTCTATATGTGTAATTTGAACGCTCTTTTTCTCCTGTTTGAAGCGTCCGGCCCGGTAACGCTGGGTTTTATCTCTGTTTGATTCGTGCATATTTTACTCCTTCACCCCGGCCGATTGTATACCGAGGACCAAATATTTCTGTCCGAAGAGGAAAATCAAGGCCGCCGGCAGCAGCATCAAAAGCGAAGCCGCCATCGCTATGCCCATCTTATCCGTCACAATCTGCGGCAAATACAGTGAAAGCGGCCAAAGAGACGGATCTTTCAGAAACAGCATAGGCTGTTCAATAGCGTTCCAGCA
>DBCZ01000002.1 GCA_002293315.1 Ruminococcaceae bacterium UBA945 | reverse complement strand
TGCGGGCGATGGGGAGCGTTACGCGGGGAATGAATCCCCTCTCCACTTCGCTCGCTTTACTCGCGGGCCGCGCCCCAGCGCGTACAGAAGCGTTATTGGTCGCCGAATATTATATCGGAGCCAACAGCCTGCAATACCGATTTTCGCACCTGCTCCATACCCACGCCGGTATTGCCCGCTACGCCGGGTATGGGGATTATAGCCGGAAGCGCACGCTCGCGGTATTCATCCAGCTCCTTTTCAAGGCTTTGATATAACGCCTCCGTCATGTATATTATGGCGTAGCTCATTTCCTGCAGCTGCCTTATCCTTCTTCCGGCATGCGCAGCATCCTCTATGGGATAGATGTCCAGTCCCACAGACGCGAAGCCGTATATGCTGTCCCTATCCCCCATAACCGCTATCTTATACATACATATCCCTCAGTCTTTCTCTTATCGCCTCGTCCGGCAGTTCGTTCATCTTGCCGGAAAGGATAATCCTCACAATACCGATTTCAGCCGTTCTTGCGACGACATATGCAAAAAGCGGCCCGATTGTAAACGGATTCACCTTCTGCGCCTTGATTAACTCCATGATTTTATCATCGCACCATTTTTCAAAGGCAGAATAGCTTTTCTTCAGCTCCTCGCCCGCCTCTGAATATTTCGAGACGGCCAGAAGCGCATACACCGCGTCAAGCCCCTCTGAAGCGGCTTTTGCAAGGCGCGGAACATCAAGCGTGCCGCAGTCTGCGAGAGAAGCCCTGATGAAATCGAGGCTCTTCTTCGTCTTTGCGCAGCGCACCGCTATCTTTATATCCGTCACCGCAGCGAAAATCTCGGTGTAATTCTTTATTATCTCATTCTTGCTTATTTTCCCGCATTCATATATTTCGGTGAGGCAAGCTCTGTCTATTATCGCATCGCAAAGCTGCCCGTCAGACGTCTGAACAAAAGCCTGATAGGCCTCCTCGGCTGCTTTTTTCATGTTCGCCGGAAGCAATGAGAAATCCTTGTTCTCCACAGCACGCACTATCGTCTCTGCCGGCACCTTGCCGCTGGTGTAAAAAGCGCCCAAAGGCTCGGTCTGTGTGACGTTCGATTTAATCGCCGCCTTGAGGTTGTTATAATCATTGGGCAGAATCAGCACGTCAAAGGGGGAGAGGTCTTCGCTCGCTGCGNNNNGTCGCTTCGCTCAGCTCCCCGATAAACGCCCAGGTCTTTTCCGTCTCATATTTCAGCATTGCCTCGGCTCTGGTTTGTGTGCCGTCGCCCCAGCCTTTATCTGCCAGAAGCTTCATCGCCTCATCAAAGCTCTTCGCGGCCATGAGCTGGTCAATATCCTGCGCGCTCAGAAGCGAAAGCTCTTTGCTTCTCACGCGCGCAACGGCATACGCATAGCTGATATCATCTCTCATCTCGCTTCCTCCTTTCTATGTTTTAATATAAACCTAGGCGAATAAAATTTCGCTGGCCTTGTCGTGGATAGCATCCGCCTTGTCGGCGAAAATGGCCTCAAACGAACAGTTTATATCAATTCCTTCATAGATAAGCAGGAAGCCCGCGGAAATCTCAGCCGCCTCGCTTGAAACCTTTATCTCGCTTCCCGCGGCCTCGGCTGCCTTTTCGGCAAAGCCGGAGGGAAGACGCGATAAATCTCTCTTGCAGAGCTTCATAACTCCCGCTGATTTCTGCGCGTATTTCTTCAGAAGCTTTAAGAGAATCTCAAAGTATTCTTCATCTGGAAGAGCTTCTAACGAGGCCATCGTCGAGCTCACAACCTCATTGATGTAATTCTGCTTAAACGCAAGCAATTCGTTCCTCCGCTCAAGCTGAGAGGAGGATTCTGCGCGCTTTTTTATCTCAGTGGCGGCGGCCTGCCCTGCGGCTATTACTGCCTGCACTTGCTTCTCGCCCTCAAGCCTGGCTTCTTCAAGCACGCGCCCGGCTTCGGCCTTTGCAAGAGAAAGCTCGCCGTCTGCTGATTCCTTAGCGTCATCCGCTATCTGACCCAGTATTTTATCAAGTCCAGTCATCGGCTCTCCTCCTTCAATATTTTCTTCAAACGGCTTATATATCAAGCCCGCCGATGCTGAATATTGAAAGAATGGAAATCAGGAGCGCCAAAACCGCATATGTCTCAACCATCGCGGGGAAAATCATCGCCTTGCCGAACTGGTCCGGCTTTTTTGCAAGCAAGCCCAGCGAAGCCACGGAAGCTCTCGCCTGCCATCTTGCGGAGGTAAGACCCACAAACGCCATCGGAAGGCACGCCACGAAATACAGCAAGCCCTTCTGGAAGCTGATGTTCGGGTCACCGCCCAAAATGCCTATCTGAGTCAGCGTGATGAAGCCAATCAGCAGGCCGTAAATTCCCTGTGTGCCGGGCAGAAGCTGAAGAATAAGCGATTTTCCGAACAAACCCGGGTCTTCCGTCACCACGCCCGCAGCAGCCTGCCCCGCAAGACCAACGCCTATAGCCGAGCCGATTCCCGCCATGAGAGCCGCCGAAACAGCGCCGAGAAGAGCAAATACGATACCCAATGTTGACAAATCAAATTCCATGTTACTTTTCCTCCGTAAAATTATAATATTTAGTTTTTTCAGAAAACGGCTCGAATTTATTCCCGCCGCCTTCGTAGAACTTACCAAAGAATTCCACGAACTGCAATCTGTTCGTGTGGACATATGAGCCCAGAATATTTATCGCGATATTGAGCGTATGACCTATAAGGAAAACAATCGCGAATGCAATCGCCCCTACAACCCCGCCGCCGAACATAGCACCCATCTGGTTAAAAACAGATGATATAACGCTTGCCGCAAGGCCGAGTGCAAGCAGTCTTGAATAAGAAAGAATATCGCTCAAATATCCCGAGAGGTTATATAGCCCGTAAAGCCCCTTGAGGATTCTCTTGCCCGGATTGCGTGATTCTCTTCCCGCCGTCGCGATGATTCCTACCGCGCCCACGCCCGCCGCCGCAAGGCATATCGTTGTTACGATAGGGGGGAGAGAAATCGTTATCTGCGTCATGCTCGTGAACATCGAGGTTGAGATGAAAGCGACGATAAGCCCGCCGACGAGCATATACCAGAAGATAACGTCATAAAGAATGTCTTTATATTGCTTCTGCTTCACAAGCGTGTAGAGCTTCATCGTCAGCCCTGTGAAGATATGGATTATACCCACAAGCAGAGAAAAGACGAGCAGCTGCATGGGTCTGTCAAGCGGATTGAACCACAGAGGCGGAATGCTTAGCTGTGTGTTGAAGAAGGTTTCAGCGACTATCGGTATCGCGTCGCCGAAATAGCTGCCGAACATTGCGCCCCAGAAAATCGTGGAGATTCCGCAGTTTCTGAACATTCTCACCGCGCGCCTCATGTTGGACGACATGTGCGGGAAAATTTTCAGAAGCACAGCGCACGCCACGGTCATCAAAAGCCCGTAGGCAGCGTCCGCAAGCATTATGCCAAAGAGAACATAGTAGAAAATCGACATCACTTTCGATGGGTCAATTTCTCCCTTGCCGGGCAGGCTGTAAGCCTCAACAACGCTCTCCACGGGTGCTGAGAAGCCTCCGTTTTTGAGCTTCACCGGTGCGTCCTCATTCTCCGCGACATCTTCAAGCTCGACAAATGCTTCAAATTCCGCTTCCAGCACTTTGCGCACATTTTCGCTGTCAATCTCGGGGATATAGCCCGAAATCACGAACACATGCCTGCTTTGCCAAAGCTCACCCAAGGCATTGTATTTCTCTGCCCGCGTGAGAAAATAATCGTGTGTCAGAAGAAAATCCGCACGCATGGCGGAATAGCTCTTTATCTCCTTTTCAGAGGAGGCAATCTCCGCCTTCAGCTCATCAATTCTGCCCTCGAGCGTTTTAATCTGCTCCTTCGGCGGAATCTTTGGCGGGGAGGGAGGATAGGCAAATCCCAAGCTTCTCAGAGCCGCCTCAAGCTTCGGGCCATATTTCGCGCTGGCGACGATGAATACATTTGTCTGCATTTTCATCGCGCTTATGACCTCAACGTCTATCGCATCTCCCTCAGGGAAAGCCTCGGCAAGCCGCTGTTTTGTATCGCTTTCCGTAAGCTCCTCCGGAAAAGAGCCGATATAGATGCTCGTCGATTTCGTCGCGAGCATTCTCATCGGCACGTCCAATGCCGCCCAGGGCTCGAGTGCTGCTATCTGCGTCTCCAGCCTTGTGATGTCGGCTTCGTTATCCGTGATTCTCTTCGCCGCCGCTGTCAGCTTATAAGCGCTCTGCGTGACGTCCGCCGCTTTCTCCGCCACTCGATTATACCCCTCTGCGCTCACGGGCTCTTTGCCCGCAAACATGGAGAGAAATACCTTCGGCGGCTCGACGAGCTTATCCAGCTCGTCTACGGCACTTTGATTCACCTGCGCGTTCTTCTCGAAGGTCGCCATTGCCGAGCTGGTGTCAGTTTTGGCGAAATTCTTCATATCAAGCTGTTCGGATTTCAACTGAACGGCGCCCTTGAGCTGCAGGGCTTCCAGAATTTTCTTGCGGTTCGATTTCAGCGCATAGATATTTATGCGCTTCATCACAAGCACCGCCATTTTATCTTCCCCCTCTCAAGCATTATCAAAACTTATTCCAAAACCAAGCTGAGTATTTCCTTTTTTGCCTCCGGCACTCTGGCATCGGCTTTTTCGCGCAGTGCAGCCATTTCGGAGGAGGCCTCCTCCTGCGACTTTGCCTTAACGCTTCGCACCTCATATTCCGCCGAGCCGGTGAGCAGGTCTGCCTTTTTATGTGCCTCCTGTACCGCCTTTGCGATAAGCTGCTTGGCCTTCTCCTTGGCTTCTTCAATCATTTTCACGCCTTCGGTCTGCGCGTCTTTAAGCATTTTTGCCGCCTCATCCTCTGCCTTGCTGACGGCGTCTAGTGTTTCTTTCGCCAAATCCTCACCCCCATTTTTTTTGTCTCTGAATAATGGAATTCTACTCTAAAACATTGCTACTATTATAATATGCCCGCGCCGTATTGTCAAAAGAAAAAACCGCCGAAATTATCGGCGGTCAGCAATGCTGAATTATTCCTCGGCTGAAGTCTCCGGGCCTGACTCAGGCACGGATTCAAGCTCGTTCGCGGCTGAAGAAACCGCTGACGAAGCGTCGGAGGATGCGGTGGATTCCACCGGCGTTGAGGTGCCCATCTTGGCCTCTTCCGTGACAAGCCAGTTCATGTTAACGAGATTGATTGCGCTGTCGTTAAAGGTGATTCCCTCAACAGACTTTGCCGCCTCGTTTACGTCATCTCGAAACTCCTCTGATTTCATCGCACTGAGAACAGATTCTTTTTGAGTTTCGTCGGCGAGCATGGCGTCGGCCTCCTCGGCAATGGGGAGCCTCTTGGTGAGAATATACAGTGTTGAGGTCTCAACAATTGTCAGCTCATTTTCCTTAAGCTCCGCAACAGCAGTCTGCGTGTCGCCGCTCGGTGTTGCTGTTTTGCCCGTTGATTTATAATAGGGGCTTGATTCAAGCACCTGCAAAGCCATATACTGGTTCGCGGCTTCCTCCATCGTGATGGTGCCGTCTTCAATCTGCTGCTTATAGCTCTCGGCAGTCGCCATGACCTCGGCTTTTTCTTCGTCGGTCATGTCCTCGCTCTCGCCCTCTTCATTCGTCTTCGTGATGGGGAAGGAGATTTGCTCATAGCTGAAATTCTCTTCCTCATAATACTTTCTTATCTCGTCGTCGGAGAGCGACTTATCGCCGTCCGGACCATAGGTATAATAGAAAACCTCGTTATATTTATGATTGAAGACAGAATAAGCCTCATTGAAGGATTCCTTAGAAACGCCCATCGCTTCCATGCTCGGCTGATAATAAGACCACATAGAATCAGTGCTGCTTGTGATAGTCGTCTGCGCCTCTTCGTCAATCTCAAAGCCATATTCCACGAACTTATCGGCGATATAGAAGAAGGTCTTCGTATAATCGAGAGCCTTCTGCTTGATGTAATCCTTCGCGGATTGCCCGTCGATTACGCCGTTGAGAACCTCGACGTCATCGGCGATAAGCGGCTGAGCCTCGGAATAACCGGAGGCCAGATAATAGATATAGCCGCCGATAGGCAAGGTTGCGTTTTCGTTCTTTGCCGCCCAGAGGTTATCCTCGCTGTAGCACGCGGCAAAGCTTGCGCACATGCAGAGTATAAGAATAACGGCCACGGCCTTCTTAATGATGTTTCTCATGCTTATTTTATCCTTTCAGGTTAAAATGCGATTTCCTATGCGGAAAAACCCCTCACGCATAGCAGATAATATTATACAGCACCGTTCACGGTTTGTCCACTGAAAAAGTGCAAATCATTCAGTTTTTATTCATCACTCTTCATTATGCTCAAAACTTCCCTCAGCGCTTCAAGCGGAGGGGTGCCGCTAAGTTTCACGCTGATATACGGTCGGCTGCCTGCGCTCAACAGCACTCTGTTGCCCATGTTTTTAACAAGATTAGAAACCTCGCGCATATCAATTTCCTTTTTATAGAGCAGCAAAGCCGCATTTTGCTGTTTGATTTCATCAATTCCAAGCGAGGCGGCAGTGTTTCTGAGCAGCGCGATGTCAATAAGCCCCTGCACCGAGGTCGGCGGCTCGCCGAAACGGTCAATCAGCTCGTCAACCATGTCGGCGGCGTCCTCGCTGTCACGGATTTCCGCAATCTTCCTGTAAATATCGAGGCGGATATTAGTGCTTTCGATATAGCTTTCGGGTATGTGCGCCTGCACCTGCATATCCACGAGCGTGTTCTCTGTTGAGGGCGGAGGCGCCTCGCCCTTAATCATGCTGACAGCCTCATTCAGCAGCCGGATATACATGTCGTAGCCCACTGTCTCCATGTGCCCGTGCTGTTCGCCGCCCAGCACGTTTCCCGCACCGCGGATTTCAAGGTCCCTCATCGCAATCTTGAAGCCTGAGCCGAATTCCGTGAACTCCCTTATGGCGGCCAACCGTTTCTGTGAGATGTCAGAAAGCACCTTGTTCGGCGCATATGACAGATAGGCATATGCTCTTCTGCTGCTGCGGCCGACTCTTCCGCGTATCTGATGAAGTTGTGAAAGTCCCATTCTGTCTGCGTTTTCTATTATAAGCGTGTTGACGTTCGGAACGTCCACGCCGGTTTCGATTATAGTGGTGCAGACGAGAACATCTATCTCGTGGTCCAAAAGCTGCCGCCAGACCTCGCTAAGCTCTTCCTCGCCCATCTTGCCGTGGCCTATCCCGATTCTCGCCTCGGGAACCTGCGCGCTTATCCGAGCCGCGGCCTTGTCAATTGAAGCTACATCGTTGTGCAGGTAATATACCTGCCCGCCACGCCGAAGTTCTTTTCTTATTGCGTCCATGATTACACCGCTGTCATATTCCAGCACATATGTCTGCACAGGGTGCCTATCGTGCGGGGCCTCCTCAATGACGCTCATGTCGCGTATGCCCGAAAGAGCCATACTGAGCGTGCGGGGGATAGGCGTCGCGGAGAGCGTGAGTACGTCAGCCTGTTTGCACAATGCCTTAAGACGCTCTTTCTGCGCCACGCCGAAGCGTTGCTCCTCATCGATTATCACAAGCCCCAAATCCTTCATCTTCACATCTTTGGAAACCAGGCGGTGAGTTCCGACGACCACATCAACCGAGCCTCTTTTCAGCTTTGCGAGTATCTCACTTTGCTGCTTCGGTGTTCTGAATCTTGAGAGCAGCTCCACGTCCACGGGAAAGCCCTCAAAGCGCTGCAGAATCGTCTGATAGTGCTGCCATGCGAGGATGGTCGTCGGCACGAGGAAAGCCACCTGCTTGCCTGCCGTCACGGCCTTGAAGACGGCGCGGAGAGCCACTTCGGTCTTGCCGAAGCCCACGTCGCCGCACAGCAGCCTGTCCATCGGCACGGCATCTTCCATGTTATCCTTGATTTCATTGATGCACCGGAGTTGGTCTTCGGTTTCCTCATATTCAAAATGGGCTTCAAAATCGTGCTGCCATTCGGTGTCGGGCGGATATGCAAAGCCGCGCATGTGCATTCTCTGCGCATAAAGCTCAATCAGCTCCTTCGCAATGTCCTTCACGCTTTGCTTAACGCGCGCTTTCGTCTGCTGCCATTGCGGCGAGCCGAGGCGGTTGAGCTTCACGCTCGCGTCCTCTCGCGGCCCGATATATTTCGCGACCAAATCAAGCTGCGTCACGGGAACATACAAGGTGTCTTTTTTCGCATACTGCACCTTTATATAGTCCTTCGTCACGCCGTCCATCTCAATTTTATGTATGCCCTCGAAAATGCCGATGCCGTGCGCCGAATGCACAACGTAATCGCCCTTTGATAAATCCGAAAGGCTCGTGATTTCCATGGCGTTTTTGTCGCGCTTCTGCTTTTTCTTCTTCACGCCTGCCGAAACATGCCCATGTGAAATCAGCGCCAGGCTTCCCGAGGGGAAATCAAAGCCCGCTGTCAGTGTTCCCGCCACTACGATGATTGTTCCTTTCACAGCGGTAGACGGATTTTCCATAAACGAAGCCGGCAACCCCGCGGCTTTCAAATCCTCCGCGACGGATTTCGCATTCTTCTCCGTGCCTGCCAGCACGATGCACGCACGCTTCAAATTGAGCAGCGCGCGCAAATCCTCCTCCAAAAGCCCGATTCCGCCGCTCCATACCGAAAGCTGCCGCGCCGTCACGTTGACGAGAGCTTTTGTCGGAACCTCATAGCTGCCGCGCGCGAAAGTGTCGATGAATATGCTCGGCAGGCTTTCGGCATAGCCGAGGGCATCGCTCCAGTCTTTGCTGTAGAACTCCAAGCCCTTGCACAGGATTCCCTCGTCAAGATAATCCTTCAAATCCTCACTCCACTGAAAAAGCGAGGTGCGCATTCTTTCTTTAAGCTTGCTTCCCTCGGAGAAGAAAATCAGGCTTTCATCGTCGAAATAATCAAATAACGTGGAAATCTCATCATAGACAAGTGTTATAAACTTATCCATTGAGCTGAGATATATATTATTGCGAAGTTTGCTGGCCTCTTCAGCCAGTACCTCACGTGCCGCCGAGGCTCTTTTTCCGCGCAGCGAGGAAGCAAGATTTTCAATCCTCTTCGCCAAAATATTGTTGTTTTCGGGTATTACCTCCACGCACGGCGCGATTGAAACCGCTTCTGCCGCCTCGGTTCTTCTCTGCGTCGTGAGGTCAAAATATGAGATGGAGTCAATCTCGTCACCCCAGAACTCAATCCGCACCGGGAATTCGTCGGAGGGGGAGAAGAAGTCGATTATCCCGCCGCGCTGGCTGAACTGACCCTGCCCCTCAATCTGCACCTCTTTGGAATATCCGCAGCGCACAAGAGCTTCAATCACCTTTTCGGGCGAAACAGAGCTGTTGCCCTTGATTTCCACAATGCGGCCTTTCAGCTCATCAGGTCCGATTGTATATTGCAGCGCCGCGTCGATACACGCCACCACACAGTTGCAATCTCCTGAGATGAGTCTTGAAAGCGCCTCAAGACGCTCGCGCTCATATTCATGTGAAGCGCCCGCCATCTCCCTGATGGAGAAATCCCTCGCGGGATACAGGGCGGGGGAAAGCCCAGTTGAAGCCAAGTCCTCCATGAAGCGGTGCGCCTCTGCCTCGTCAGCGGCTATGACGAGCAGCCTGCGCCTGTGCTCGGACGCAAGAGAATAGGCATAACAGCATTTATGTATGCCCGTTACGCCCGTTATCACGCCCGGCAGCAGGTTTTTACCCACCGCCGAGCTGATTTCCTTATATTCTCCCGCTGTTTTCAGCGCATTCAGAATAAACTTCATTATCCGTTAAACCTGCTCATCGCCTCGTCGATTTCCCCGTCTATAATAAGCTCCGCGGCCAGAACGGCGCTCTGCAAAGCCTCTTTGACTTCGCTTTCTTCCTTCTTCGTGAACTTTGAGGTCACCCACTTTGCCAGGTCATAATCCGGGTGCGGCTTCTTGCCGATGCCGATTTTAACCCGCGGAAATTCCTCGCTGCCTGTCAAATCTATTATGCTTCGCATACCCTTTTGCCCGCCGTCAGTACCCTTACGCTTCACACGGATTCTCCCGACGTCAAGCATGATGTCGTCGAACATCACAAGCACGCGCTCCGGTGTGAGCTTGTAAAACCGCATGGCCTGTATGACGGCTTCTCCGCTCAGGTTCATATATGTTTGCGGCTTCATGAGAAAAACCTTTTTCCCGCGGATAGTCCCCTCGGCGGTCAGCCCCTTGAAACGCACGCGTTTAATCGGCAGATTATATTTTTCAGCAAGCAAGTCAATCGCCATAAAGCCAGCATTGTGGCGGGTGTCCTGATATTTCATGCCCGGGTTGCCGAGCCCGACAATCATTAAATCAATGGTCTTATCTCTTCTTCCGAACAGCTTAAACATATTGTTTTTCCCCACTTTTTACGGCATAAACGAGATATTCGTGATCAAAGTGATACCCCAGCCTCTCCGAAAGCCTCACGGAGGTTATGTTGGCGGCGTCCCAGCTGGGATAAAGCCCGTTCTCCAGGCAATGAAGCATCAGCGTTGCCGAACACGCGGCGGCGATTCCCTGCCTGCGGTACGCCTCGCCGGTGTCAACCTCAATTTCAATACCCTTGTTATACACCGTAAAGCTCGAAGCCCCGCCCGCAATATTTTCGCCGTCTATCGCAACGAAGCCAACGCCGCGCTTGAGGAAATCCTCTTTGCCGTTAAAATTACTGCAGAAATCCTTGAATTGCTCATGTGCCATGCATTTGTCATATAAATCGCCGTCAATTCTCTTTATCACATACCTGCCGTCAAGGCTCCTTGCATATTCTCTGAGCTTTTCTCTGTCGAAAACATCGCCTTCTTTTTTTATCGCAAAGCGGTTCCACACCTCATATTTCCCGCTCCAGATTTCCTTTATCAAATCTGCCCACGCATCATTCTCGGGCAAAAATGCGAGCAGAGCCTTGTTCTTCGGGAAATGTGCGACAAGCTCTCTCGCAGCCGGAGAAGCGGCGTCTCCCGCAAGAAAAGCAAATTCCGTAACATAAATAACGGCGCAGGTGGGGCTTTGCTCG
>DBCZ01000053.1 GCA_002293315.1 Ruminococcaceae bacterium UBA945 | reverse complement strand
CAATTGCCCTTATAGGCTACAAGCGGTTTTTCTTCGCCCTTGAGCAGGCGCTTGATATTGGGGATATGCACGCACAGAATAAACACCGACATGATAAGCGAGCAGACCGTGACGGCGATGACATAGCCGAGCGTCTTTTCTCCCGCGAACGAAAGCGGGCTGAGCGCGCAGTCAAATAAGAAGGTGACGGCGAAGGTGAGAATCGGGTAGCAGATAAATGCCCAAATCGAGCCGAGTGACACGATTTTTCTGAGCTTATAAACTATGATGAAAACCGCGAGGGCGGGNNCAGTCCAAGAGAAGAATCAGCGCGCAGCAGGTGACGACGCCCTTTCCGCCGCGGAAGCCGAAATAGAGCGGAAACAGGTGCCCGATAAGGCAGCCCAGCCCCCCGATATATTTTCCGAAGAAAACGTAATCCAGCGATAATCCCTCGCTTTCGCAGGCAAAGCGAAAGACAAGGTAGCCGATTAAAACGGCGACCACGCATTTCACGAAATCCAGCGCGAATGTGATGATTCCCTCTTTTTTGCCGATGACGCGCATGACGTTCGTCATGCCGGCGTTACCGCTGCCGTATTCGCGTATATCTCCCTTTCCGTAAAGCCGCGCGAGTATGATTGAAAAGCTCACGCTTCCGAGAAGATAACCCGCCGCNNAAGATGATTTGCAGCTTCAACGCCCGCTCTCTGCGCAATTTCTTCTCCCTGCGCTGCTGCAACCGCGCTCAGTGGGAAATCAGAGCCGTCGCGACGGAAATGCTGCGCCTCGTGCGCGAGGTGGCGCCGAATCTCTTCGCGAAATCCGGGCCGCCCTGCTTTTGCGGGGCGTGTGATCAGGGGAATATGACCTGCGGCAAGGCAAAAGAGGTGCGTGCATTTTTTGCTGATTTGAAATGAGTGCCCCATAAGTGCAATTGATAATGTATAATTGATAATTGACAGTTAAAGGCATTAAGGGCAATTGATAATAAGCGCAGCGAAGCGCAACGCGCATAATTGATAATGAGCGTAGCGACGCACGAAGTGGACAATTAAAGGCAAAGGACAATCAAGGGCACGAAGCAGTTAATTCTTGTCTTTTTCATTTCTTTCGCGAACTATCATTCTTATCGGCGTGCCTTCGAGGCCGAAGGTCTCCCTTATGCGGTTCTCAATATAACGCCGGTAAGAGAAGTGGTAAAGCTCGGCGTTATTTACGAAGCTCACGAAGGTCGGCGGCTTCGTTGAGGCCTGCGTCATGTAATAGATTTTCAGGCGCCTGCCCTTATCTGTGGGCGGCTGCACCCTTGCCATTGCCAGCGAGAGAACATCATTGAGCATTCCAGTCGTGACGCGAAGCGCATTGCTTGACGCAACCTTATTTATAAGCTCAAACAGCTGATTCAGCCTCTGACCCGTCAGTGCCGAGATGAACACAAACGGCGCGTATGACATGAACGAAAAATCGGTTTGCAGCTTTTCGAGATACTCGTTCATCGTTTTATCGTTTTTCTCGATGGCGTCCCACTTATTGACGGCGATTATACAGCCTTTACCGGCTTCGTGCGCAATGCCCGCCACCTTGGAATCCTGCTCGGTGAAGCCCACCTCAGCGTCTATCATTATCACGCAGACATCCGCCCTGTCCACCGCCATTTGCGCGCGCAGGTTGCTGTAATGCTCAATGGCATCATCCACTCTGCTTTTTCTGCGAAGCCCAGCAGTGTCTATGAACAGATAGCTGCCGTGCTCATTCTCGACGAGCGTGTCAATCGCGTCTCTCGTCGTGCCCGGGATATTTGAGACTATGCTTCTGTTTTGCCCCGAAACCTTGTTGACGAGCGAGGATTTCCCGACGTTCGGCTTGCCGATTACCGCCACCTTGATAATGCTGCCCTCGTCGTCATCCTCTTCCGTGAAATTGAGATGCTCGAAAACCCTGTCAAGCAAATCACCCGTGCCGTGACCGTGTACTGAAGAAACCAGGACTGGGTCGCCGAGTCCGAGATTATAGAAATCATAGAATTCCGGCGGCGGCTCTCCGATGCTATCGCCCTTGTTCACGCAGAGGACAACCGGAATCCCGCTTTTTTGCAGCATTTCGGCAATCTCCTGGTCTGATGACGTGATGCCTGACTGTAAATCGACGACGAAGATAATCGCATCGGCGGAGTCGATCGCTATTTGCGCCTGCTCTCGCATTTGCGAAAGGATTATATCCTTTGAATCCGGCTCAATCCCGCCGGTATCAATGAGCGAAAACGTATGCCCCGTCCACTCGGCGTCAGCGAAGATTCTGTCCCGCGTCACGCCGGGCGTGTCTTCCACTATTGAAAGGCGCTGCCCTATGAGCTTGTTGAAAAGTGTGCTTTTGCCCACGTTCGGCCGCCCCACTATCGCTACTATCGGTTTCGACATTTTACTCCTCTTTGTTCCCATTTCTATCTTGCTGACTCTTAAAGAATATCGCTTTTACCGCAGGAAATCAATCATAAATATCTCTGCGGTGCCCTATGCTCAAAACGAGAATGACTATCCGGCTATCTTCAATTTGCGCTATCAGCCTATAGTCTCCAACACGATACCTCCACTGGCCGCTGCGATTTGAAGTTAATCCCCTGCCATGCAGGCGGGGGTCGAGGCATCCGTCAAGGTTCTTTCGCATCCAGCCGATAATTAGTGCAGCAGTGGACTTATCCATTTTTTTCAACTGCTTTTTTGCCTGTTCTGTCAGTTCAACGCGATATTTCACTGCAAACCAAGCTCCTTTTCAACTTCGTCTAAAGAAAAAGTTGTAGGGTTTGCCTGATACTCTCTCATCGCTTTTTCATATGCTTTGAGGTCATATTCATCTTCAATTCGCTCAAGGACAGACTGCCGAATAAGCTCGGAAACACTGACGCCCTTCATTTCAGCATACTTTTTGAAAAGTACGGAGTCTTTCTCATTCAGCCTTAGAGAGATTGTCATTGTATCGCCCCCTTTTCTGTAATACATTGTATTGCGGAAAGGCGAAAAAGTCAAGTCAACAAAAAGAAATAACGGAAGATGCTTCGCTCAATAGAGCATCAATCTTCCGTAACTATATTGGCTACCTGCTGTCTTAAATAAAATGGCGGGCATGGAAAGCACCACCGTTGGGCAACGCCTACGTATTCTTGTTCTTTGTTCTTAATTGTCCATTGCCCTTATCAGGCTTCCTTCGCGATTACGCTTCTGCCGTTGTAATATCCGCAGTTATCGCAGATTCTGTGCGGAGCTTTATACTCGCCGCAGTTTGAGCAACGCGAAAGAGCGGGAGCTTTGAGCTTCCATACGTTTGAACGCCTCTTATTCTGCCTTGCGCTTGACAGTTTATTCTTCGGTGCTATCGCCATTTAAGACACCCCCTATTTATTCTTTATTTCAATTTAGTTAAGAAGCTGTTTGAGCGCCTCAAAACGTGAATCAACTATTGTTTCGCAGTCACAATCTTCAAAATTGAGATTCTTCCCGCATGTGGGGCACAGACCCTTGCAGTCTTCCTTGCAGAGAAATTTCATCGGAAGATTCAAAACTATATCGGAGTGAACGAGCTCGTCCAGATTGAAATCTTCGCTTTCGATGAGGAAATAAACTCCGTCATCGTCCTCTTCGTCACCGAGCTCGGTAACAAGAATGTGGCTCAGTTTGAGCCTTTCGTCTTGCTCTGCCGGTTCGGCACAACGGTCACACGGCATTTGAAGCTTGAAGCTGAGGTCAAGGTCAATCAGCACCGAGGTGCTCGCAAAGCTTTTTATCTCTGCCTTCACCTTCACGGGCTCGATAAACGGGTTAACACCGTTTATTTCGATATCCTCAAGCTTCATTTCATAATCGAGCTTTTCGGCCAGATTATCGGAAGAAAGGAATCTTTTGAGATTGATAATCATCTTGGTTACCTCGTTCGCAACACGTAATGCGGCGCATCCCGCGCTGCGTGACGTGCCTTATTATTATATTGATTCGGCACGGCGTTGTCAAGCTTTTTCTTGGCGCTTAAAGCTTCAAAGCCTCATTTCCTCCGCGCGTTTATCCTGCAGCCTCCCCCATTCTTCTATTCCGATGCTTCTGAGCAGCTCGTTGTCTTCTTTCAGCGTGGGGTGGCTGCCGAGGAAATCGGTCAGCTTGCCGCAGGGGTAGCTTTCGCAGAATGCGCACATGCTCACGCCTTTCTCCTTGGCACAGATTCTGATTTCACATGCCGGGTTGCCGCTTCCTGCGCGGCAGGATTCGCACGCGCCGTTCTCCGCCATCTCCTTGAGGAAACTCCAGAAATTGCTGCCGTCAGGCAAAAACGGCAGAACCTCTTCAAAGCCTGCGTTTTTCATCTCGTCGTGCAGAAGCCGCGCCGCGGGATTAACCCTTGCGCGCACGGCGCAGCTCTCACAGTAAAGCCCGCAATAGCAGGTATATTTCTCATTCATGGCTTGCCTCCCGAAAATGTGCGAGCGGCATACCCCGTAAGGCAATGCCCACAGGATAACGCCGCCCTCATTATGCTTCATTATGCTTAAGCTTTCGCAAATTCCTTAACCCCTGCCGGGATTTCGCTTTCATCGGCGGAAACCGAGATGACGATGTTCACGTCGCTCAGTTCAGCCACCTTTTTGAATTCGTTTACCAGAATTTCAATGTTCTCCACGCCGGAACGCATGATTTTCAGCGTGCCGTCGATGAAAACATCAGTCACATCGTAATTCGCGGAGCATATTCCGCACACGAAGCCGTAGAGCGACGCCACGCTTTCGATGTGATATTCCTCCGCGTCAATGAGCCTGGCCTTGTGGGATATGTCATAAGTAAGCTTCTTGCCTTTTTCAATCACGATGACGTGACCCTTTGAGGTTTCGAGAGCGTTCTTTGCCTGTTCGATGAGCCTTTTGGTCTTTCCCGAGCCTTTTGTTCCAACTAAAAGAGTAATCATTTTAGTCTCCTATTCTTTATTTATTTCATACATGCTATGCGCTGCAGAATGCGTTGCAGAATGCAGTGCAGAATGCGTTGCAGAATGCAGTGCAGAATGCAATGATACAAAGCATGTATGTTATTTCCGAAAATGAATTATTTCCCCAGGCGCTTTTCAAGCTCCGCCTTCGCCGCTTCAAACCCGGGCTTGCCGAGCAGAGCGAACATGTTTTTCTTGTAGCTCTCTACGCCGGGCTGGTCAAACGGGTTTACGCCGAGCATATAGCCGGAAACCGCACAGGCCTTCTCGAAGAAGTAAATGAGATACCCGAGTGTCTCCTCGGAGAAATCAGCCGCGTCGAGGATTATGTTCGGCACGCCGCCGTCATTATGCGCCAGAATGGTTCCCTCGTATGCACGGTCATTCACGAAGCCCATCGTTTTGCCTTCAAGGTAATTGAGGCCGTCGATGTCTTCAGCGTCTTTGCCGAGCGTGATTTCATGCTTCGGCTTATTGAAGTGGACAATCGTCTCGAATAGATGGCGTCTGCCGTCCTGCATGTATTGCCCCATTGAGTGGAGGTCTGTGGAATAAATCACCGACGCCGGGAAGAGGCCCTTTTGGTCCTTGCCCTCGCTCTCGCCGTACAGCTGCTTCCACCACTCGTTCATCATCGTATAGCATGGCTCATAGCTCACCATAACCTCTACGCTCTTGCCTTTATTATAGAGGATATTTCTGATTGCCGCGTATCTGTAGCAATCGTTTTCGTCAATTGAAGCTGTCGTGTATTTCTCCGAGGCCTCCGCCGCGCCCTTCATGAGCGCGTCAATGTCACAGCCCGCAACGGCTATCGGCAGAAGCCCTACCGCCGTAAGCACCGAGAAGCGCCCGCCGACGTCATCCGGCACAACGAACGTCTCAAAGCCCTCTTTATCCGCAAGGCTTTTCAGCGTTCCTTTGGCCTTATCTGTCGTGCAGTAAATGCGTTTTTTCGCCTCATCTTTGCCGTATTTCTTCTCAAGAAGCTCTCTGAAAACGCGGAAAGCTATGGCCGGCTCAGTCGTGGTGCCGGATTTGGAAATCATGTTGATTGAAACATCCTTGCCCTCGCAGATTGAAACAAGCTCCGCAAGCGCAGACGAGCTTATGCTGTTGCCCGTGAAATAGATGTTCGGTGTGTCTTTTTTGAGGTCGTTATACTTATCGGATTTCAAGAATTCAATTGCGGCTCTCGCGCCGAGATATGAACCGCCTATGCCTATGACGATAAAAATATCGGAGCTGCCTTTAATCCTCTCGGCCGCAGCCTTGATTCGCGCAAACTCCTCTTTGTCATAGTCTTTCGGCAGATTGAGCCAGCCGAGGAAATCATTCCCCATTCCTGTGCCCGCGTGCAGGCTCTCATGTGCGGCCTTAAGCTGCGGCGCAATCGCCTCATATTCATGTTTGGAAATAAAATCGCCGAGATATTTGTCATTAAGTTTCAGCGGCATTTCGTTCTCCCCCTCTTTTCCTTTGTGGTCGTCCCTCTTGCTTACATTTTACAATATTTCAGGTGTTTTTGCAAGAAGATTTGAGGGAAAATAAAGACAGCTTTCCTTCGCTTCACAGCTTGACTCTCAAATAAGAGCCCTCCGGTATTTCGGCGCCTGTTTTAAGGTAAACCGTCATTTCCGCATGAGGGGCGGAGTCTATCTGGTTCATGTATTCATCGTAGATTTCATCGAGGCGCACTTCAAATGGCTCACCTTTAGGCGGGAGAACATCGGCGACGGCGCCCTTCAGGAACTTATTGCGCTGCTTGAGTTTTATCATGTTAAGGTGTGTGCCTTCACACACTGCAATCACAGTGTATTCGCGGATATAGCCGCCGTCGGCAGTGGTCTGACCGGGCTCATCTCCGAAATAGAAGCCTGTGGAATACTCTCTGTGGCTGATTTTTTCCACTTCACTCACGATACTTTCCGGCAGCTTTTCATCCGAGTGTGTGGCGAAGAAATCTATCGCACGGCGATACGCCGAGGTGGCGGAGGCCACATAATAAGCCGATTTCGCCCTGCCCTCGATTTTCAGGCTCGAAACGCCCGCCGAGACCAGCGCGGGGATATGCTCAATCAGGCACATGTCGCGGGAGTTGAAGATGAATGTG
>DBCZ01000069.1:1908-15425 GCA_002293315.1 Ruminococcaceae bacterium UBA945 | reverse complement strand
ATGGTGGAGACGAGGCACTGGAGAGGATCGGCGAAATCCAGCGCGCAGCGGGCGTCCGGGTAGGCTTTCGCCAGAGCCCGGTCCACTGCGCGGGCGCGCTTTTTCAGATCATCCGTGCCTTTCATGCCCGCACTCCCGTCATTTCGTTTTCAGCGTCAGGGAAATCCGCTTCCGCGCCGGATCGACTTCGAGCACGCGGGGCCTGATCTTTTGGCCGACCTTGACGATGTCGGCGGGGTTCTTCACGTAGGCGTCGGCGAGCTGGCTGATGTGGACGAGGCCGTCCTGATGCACGCCGATGTCCACAAACGCGCCGAAATCTATGACGTTTCTCACGGTTCCGGTGAATTCCATGCCTGCCTTCAAATCCTCAATGTCCATCACGTCGTCTCTGAGCACAGGCTTGGGGAGGCTGTCGCGTATGTCACGCCCGGGCTTCAACAGCTCGCCGACTATATCACGCAAGGTTGGCACGCCCGCGCCGCATTCCTCGGCGGCCTTCTGCCAGCCGTATGAGGCGGCCTGCTTTTCAAGCTCGCCGATGTTCCCCTCGGCGACGTCACGCTCGTTGTAGCCGAATAACCCGAGCAGCCTCATCGCCGCCGTGTATGATTCGGGGTGAACGCCTGTGTTGTCGAGAATATGCTTCGCCTGCGGGATTCTCAAAAAGCCCGCGCATTGCTCAAAGGCCTTAGGGCCGAGCTTCGGCACCTTTTTGAGCTGTGTTCTCGCTGTGAACGCGCCGTTTTCCTCTCTGTACGCGGCGATATTCTTCGAGGTGGCCGCCGTAAGCCCGGATATATATGAGAGCAAGGAGGGGGAGGCCGTGTTCACGTCCACGCCGACGCTGTTCACGCAATCCTCCACAACACCGGTCAATTGTTCGTCAAGCCGCGCGACGGGCATGTCGTGCTGATACTGCCCCACGCCGATGGCTTTGGGGTCTATCTTCACGAGCTCCGCCAATGGGTCCTGCAATCTCCTCGCGATTGAAACCGCGCTTCTCAGCGAAACGTCATAATCCGGGAACTCGGCGGCCGCCAGCTTGGAAGCGGAATACACCGATGCCCCCGCCTCGTTCACCATCATGTATGAAACCTTCTGCGAAATCTCCTTGATAAGCCCCGCGATGAATATTTCAGACTCCTTCGAGGCCGTACCGTTGCCGATGGCAATCACCTCAATGCCATACTTCGCAATGAGCTTCTTCACAATGGCCTTCGATTCCTCAACCTTGCTGTTCGGCGGGGTGGGGTAGATAACGCCCTTGTCAAGCACCTTGCCCGTGGCGTCCACAACCGCCAGCTTGCAGCCCGTACGGTAAGCCGGATCAAAACCCATCACGACCTTCCCGTGTACGGGCGGCTGCATCAAAAGCGGCTTCAGATTCACGCCGAACATCTTTATCGCCTGCTCGCTCGCGTCGTCTGTCATGTCATTTCGTACCTCGCGCTCAAGAGACGGGAAGATAAGCCTCTGCCATGCGTCTTTGCCCGCGTCGATTACATATTCCCGCGTGATTGACTTCTCGCGCGCCACCGAAAAGCCCTCGATGATTTTGAACGCCTGCTCGTCGGCAAACTCTATGCCCACCTTCAGAATCCCCTCTTTTTCGCCCCTGTTTATCGCGAGGATTCTATGGCTCGGCAGCTTCGCCACAGGCTCGGAGAATTCATAATACAGCCTGTAGACCGTATCCTCCTCCACCGCCGACTTAGAGGTAAGCATGCCTGCGTCATTCATCGCCGAGCGCAGCTTTCCCCTAAGCTCCGCGTTGTCCGAAAGATTCTCCGCGATTATATCCATCGCGCCGGCAAGCGCCGCCTCGACATCAGGCACATCCTTCTCCGCGTCCACAAAAGGCGCGGCGATTTCCTCAATGCTGCCCTCGGTTATCTCCTGCGCGAAGAGAAGCTCCGCCAGCGGCTCAAGCCCGCGCTCGCGGGCAATCGTGGCGCGCGTGCGCCTCTTTTGCTTATATGGGCGATACAAATCCTCAACCTCGGCGAGCGTTTTCGCCGCGAGAATCGCCGCATGAAGCTCGTCTGTCATCTTATCCTGTTCCGTAATCGAGCCGATGACCTCCTCCTTGCGCTTCTCCAGGTTGCGCAGGTAACTTAGCCTGTCGAATAAATCGCGCAGGACTTGGTCGTCACACGAGCCGGTCATCTCTTTTCTGTAGCGCGCGATGAACGGAATCGTGTTCCCGTCATCAATCAGCGTCACGATATTATTCACATGATTTTGCTGTATGCCGAATTCCTGTGCAAGTACATTGTTGATTTCCATTTTATGTCTCCTAGATGATTTTTGATATTTAGACTAAGAAGACCTACGAATATCAGTCATCGATATTCATAGGTCTTTAATTGAAGATATTAGAATTTCCATTTCTCCTTTTCAGCAAGTTCGGTTAGATTATAGCAAGGGATATTATAAGCTTGACATATTTTTGGGATTTTCTTGTGCGAAAGCTTATTCTCTTCAGTGATTACAGCGATTTGGTATTTCATAGCGGTAGCAATAAGGAAAGCATCACCAGAAGACTTAGCATTTGTGAAGTCCAGCAGTTGAGGATGTTGATTTACAATTATTGCTACATTATTCTGTACTATTTCATCTGCAACAATAATTTCGCAACCACACTTTTGCAACCATAAATTAATATCTTTATCTTCAACTTCTGCTTTAATTTCAGAACAGATTACAATGATTTTGGCCTCTATGTATTCTTCGATTTTCTGCCAGAGTGTATGGTAAACACCACGCCTATGAGGTTCGTCTGGTTTTTGAGAAAGAATAGAACAGGAATCCATAATATAGCGATATGGAAGAGGGTGAAATGCCATTTGTTCAGGTAAATATGTGTCTACCATTTTGCCACCTCTGAAAGGAATTTTGGTATATGCTGTTCTTTTATCCCGAGATAGCCTGAAACATCCTGCTTGCTGAAATATCCGTCACTATAACCAAGCAAAAGGATACGACAAATTGTTGAACTAGTCTTGTCGATAGCATCACGACAAATGCTACGATAAAAGTGCTGTTTGGAATTTTCTTGTCGGGCAAGTTTCTCGTTTTCCAGTTGCTTCAAAAAATTCTGATGGATAATATTCGCAAAATAATCATATTCATTTTGCGAAAAATGATTTGTATCAAGCAACCTTCGTATGACTACTTCTTTACTAATGCTGAATTCATTTGATATAGTTTCTATATCATTTAAACTTATATCATGAATAGAGTGAGTATTTATATAATTATTCAATGAAGCCACTGGCACAAGAACTTCACCAGCAACAGCATTACAAAAAACTTCTTCGTTGAAACGCGAAAATGGAGTTGACATTTCATTACATAATGTTGATTGCTTATTTAATATATGAACCAATTCGTGTATTATTGTAAATATTTTCGCAGGACTTCTGTCATTGCTATTAATACCGATGATAGGTGTGATATCGTTGTAAATAGAAATGCCACGAACTATTTCAACATCAACACCTGTAAAGCAGTGAACAAAGATGCCTTTGTTTTCAATTTTTTGACGAACATATAAGTAAAACTTTCGTGTTGAGGCTGAGTTAAACTGATCATCTAAACTAATATCAAAGAAATTCCTAATAATCCTTGCATATTTTGAAACTGTCGTTGATGGAGGAATAACGGGCAATAATAAAGGAGTAGCTATAATATCCATCTCAGATTCAGAAGATAGAAGGAAATCATGATATCGGATTAACTCAGCAACTGCAAGATTCAATAAACTGTTGTCCACTTTTCCGCTGTTCGGTAATGTCCTCAAATCTCGTAATTGTGGCAATTTTTGCACTGGAAGATTTTCTTTGTTCATATAAAGGCCAGCGAAAGGAATCCTAAGGACTTTTGCTATCTTCTTTGCTTGATTAATTGTTGGAAAAATGTCATTTGATGTATCAAGCCATAGATTAATCTTTTCTTCAGAGTGTCCGGTTTTTTGAGCAAGAAAAGAAGAAGAGATGCCTAATTGCAAACAAATAAACGAAAACGTCTCTTTATTTATATTAGCATTTTGCCTAGTCATATTAACACATCCTCCTCGTTTAGTATAATATATCATGAACTGACATTATTGCGCAAGCTTCAAACTAAAAAAATCTTTTTTCCAAAACAGAATTGTACACGCCCGAAAAAATGATAATATCTTTTATAGAAAATACACATATTTCATGTGTGCCGTCGGCCTATATTTTGCAAATCGATGGAGAAAATTATAAGGAGGATGTATTTATGCCGGATTTTGAACTGCTGCGCAAAAAACCGTTTAACCTTGATGACGAGGGGATTGAGTGGGTGAAGACAAACCTCACCGGGCTTTCCGAGGAGGATAAAATCGGTCAGCTCTTCTGCCTCATCAGCATCGCCGGAACAGACGAGGAAATTGACAACACCTTCAAGGTCTGCAAGCCGGGCGGAGTTATGTATCGCCCGTTCGCGCTTGAGGAGGCCGTCAACTGCACAAACGGCTGGGCGAAGAGGTCGCCGCTGCCCATGCTGATTGCCGCCAACCTTGAAAAGGGCGGCAACGGTCTCATCGCCGATAAGGGCACATTCCTCGGCTCGCCGACGGAAATCGCGGCCACAGACGATGTAGAAACCGCTGCGCGCCTCGGCACAATCTGCGGAAGAGAGGGGAGCGCCGTCGGCGGAAACTGGGCTTTCGCGCCCATCATCGACATCGACTATAACTTCCGCAACCCCATCACAAATGTGCGCACCTTCGGCAGTGACCCGAAGCGCGTAAAAGCCTTTGGCAAGGCCTATGTAGAGAATGTTCAGAGCTACGGCGTCGCCGCGTCAATTAAGCACTTCCCGGGCGACGGCAGAGACGAGCGCGACCAGCACCTCGTCACCAGCATCAACGATTTCTCCTGCGAGGATTGGGACGCAACTTATGGTGCAGCTTATCAGGAGTCTATTGATGCGGGCGCGCTGACCGTCATGGTCGGCCATATTATGCAGCCCGAATACTCCAGAAAGCTCGTTCCCGGAATCAAGGACGAAGACATCATGCCCGCAACGCTCGCGCCCGAGCTCATGGGCGGCCTGCTGCGCGGCAAGCTCGGCTTCAACGGCCTCATCGTCACAGACGCCACAACAATGGCGGGCTTTACTATCCCGATGTCGCGCGAAAAGGCTGTGCCTTATTCAATCGCCGCGGGTGCGGATATGTTCCTGTTCACGAAGAACCTTGAAGAGGATGTCGGCTTCATGACGCAGGGTGTCAAGGAAGGCGTCATCACGCCCGAGAGACTTGACGAAGCCGTTATGCGCGTTCTCGGCCTGAAGGCCGCTTTGAACCTGCATAAGAAGAGTCAGACCGTCTCGCTTGAAGAAGCGGCAAAGGTAGTCGGCTGCGATGAGCACAGACAGTGGGCGAAGGAATGCGCCGATAAATCCGTAACGCTTGTCAAAAAGCAGGACGGTGTTCTTCCGCTTTCACCCGGAAAGTATAAGAGAATTCTGTATATGCCTGTTGAGGCGGAGCAGGGCGTCGCTTATTCCGTGCGCGCCGGCGTATGCGACCGTTTCAAGGAGATGCTTGAAAATGAGGGCTTTGAGGTGACGACCTATGTGCCGCCGCAGGGCTTGGAGGGCAGAGCCGCGAAGTTTAAGGACATCGAAAACGATTACGACGCGATAATCTATCTCATCAATCTCGCAACAAAGAGCAACCAGACCACTGTGAGAATCGAGTGGCAGCAGCCTATGGGCGCCAACTGCCCGCACTATATTGAGATTCTGCCGACAATCGCCATTTCCGTCGAGAACCCGTATCACCTCCTCGATATGCCGAGAGTCAAGACCTTCATCAATACATATGCCTCAAACGACGATACGCTCAATGCCATGTTTGAAAAGCTCATGGGCCGCTCGGAGTTCAAGGGCACAAACCCCATAGACCCCTTCTGCGGCAAGTGGGACACAAGACTGTGAGCCAATTGACAGTGAAGGGCAAGGGCATTGCCCTACGTAGGGAGCGACGACCTCGGCGCTCCGATAATTGCAATTGACAATTGACAATGAGCGTAGCGACGCGCGCAGCGCATAATTGATAATTAAAGGAATTGTCGCCCTTGACCCTCTTTTGTAAAGAGGGTAAGCGTAGCGCCGACAGGTGTTTTGTCGCTGTATCTCTGTTCCACAATTCATCTAAGGAGCATAGTTTAATGAAGTATAAAGCAATTGTTTTTGATTTGGACGGCGTTATCTGTCATACGGATAAATACCACTATCTTGCGTGGAAGGCGCTGGCCGATAAGCTTGGCATATATTTTGACGAGGTGATAAACAACCGCCTCCGCGGCGTGAGCCGCATGGAAAGCTTGGAGATAATTCTGGAGCGCAACACCGGTGCACCGCTATCCGATGAGGAGAAGGTGAAGTATGCCACGGAGAAGAACGACCTCTACCGCGAATCGCTCATGCAGATGAGCACCGCCGACCTCTCCGATGAAGTCAAGGATACGCTTGATAAGCTGCGCGCAATGGGGCTGAAGCTCGCAATTGGCTCGTCGAGCAAGAACGCCCCACTGATTCTTAACAGAATCGGTCTGCCGGATTATTTCGATGCTATCAGCGACGGCAATAACATAGAGAACTCCAAGCCGCACCCGGAGGTCTTCCTTAAGGCGGCGGAGTATCTTGGCTTAGAGCCGGAGGAATGCCTTGTCGTGGAAGACGCCAAGGCCGGGCTTGAAGCCGCAATCGCCGGCGGGATGGACTGCGCCGCCATCGGAGACGCCGTCTCCAGCGGCCTCGGCACATATAATCTCGCCACCTTCGCCGATTTGCTCACTGCAGTGGAATAATAGTATAAAAATAAAAGCTGAGAGTTTTGTTTCACTCTCAGCTTTTGGCTGCCTGCTATTCGGCCTCTAACATACGAATGGGCAGATGCTTAGCGTAATGCAGAAAATCCTTGTCATCGGTAAAAATCAGCAAATCGTTATTATGAGCAATTGCACAAATCAAGAGATAATAGATATGAATAAAAGAACAGGCAACGAAGCGAAATCACCTCATTGCCTGTTCTTTATGCCCTTCACTGCGCACCTTGTGCGGCGCTACGCTTACTTCGTGCGTCGCTGCGCTTACTGTCCATTGTCAATTGTCCATTGCCCTTATTGGTGCGCCGGGCGTGGAAAGCGCCCCTACTGTCCATTGTCAATTGTCCATTGCCCTTATTGGCACCCCCGACCAGAATCGAACTGATAACTAATCCTTAGGAGGGACTCGTTATATCCATTTAACTACGGGGGCGTGTTCAAATTCTTTCGGTATTATACCACAAATGAATGCAATTGACAATTAAAAATCAGCATTGCAAGGGTGAATCGCGCAAAAAAGCAAAAATCATGAAAAAAGCCTTGCATTTTCATGCTGTGCATGGTATCATATTGCTTGCGTTATCATGAAAACATAAATAGGAGGTGTGACTATGGCAAATATAAAGTCCTCGAAGAAGCGCGTTAAGGTCAACGCTGCAAAAACAGCAAGGAATAAGGCTTTCAATTCCGAATTGAAGACGACGATTAAAAAGGCAAACGCGGCGATTGAAGAGAATTCATCGGACAAAACCGTTGTGGTGCGAGCGGCTGTTAAGAAAATCGACCAGGCTGCCGCCAAGGGAATCCTTCACAGGAATACTGCTTCGAGAAAGAAGTCAGCCCTCGATAGAAAGCTCAGCGCATAATACTGCAAATAAAGAATTCAGAGCCGTCGGCTCTGTTTTTTTATGCCTGTTTGTGTTATATTAAAAGCAAAATTATTCTATGAGGTGATACTATGACAGTCAAAACGAAATTCGGCGAGCTTCAAGGCGTCAGCGAGAACGGCTGCACGGTCTACAAGGGAATCCCGTACGCCAAGCCGCCCGTCGGTGAACTGCGCTGGAAAGCCCCGCAGGAGCTCGATTCCCGGCAGGGCGTACAAAATGCCGATAAATTCCCGAACCGTTGTGTGCAGGGCATCGCAAAGCCGGAGGAGTTCTACGGCAAGGAGTTTTATTCCAAGCCAGCGTTCGTCCCGCCGATGAGCGAAGATTGCCTCTATCTCAATATCTGGACGCCGGAAAACCCGGGGAATGAAAAGCTGCCCGTGGCGTTTTGGATTCACGGCGGCGCGTTCCTCCACGGCTTCGGCAGTGAGCTTGAATTTGACGGCGCGGAGTATTGCAAGCGCGGCGTGATTCTCGTCACAATCAACTATCGGGTCAACGCGTTCGGCTTCCTCGCGCATAGGTGGCTGGCTGATGAAAACGGTCTTTCGGGAAATTACGGTATACTCGACCAAATCGCCGCCCTCAAATGGGTGCGCGAGAATATCACCGCTTTCGGCGGAGATGCGGATAATATCACTGTTTTCGGCCAAAGCGCGGGCGCAATGAGCGTGCAGACACTTTGCTCCTCAGAGCTCACAAAAGGCATGATAAGCGCGGCGATTTTCCAAAGCGCAGGCGGTTATGATTCGCCTCTCAACAAAGATTGTTCACTTGCCGAAGCCCTCGAAACCGGTGAGAGGTTCGTTGAAATAACCGGCGCGAAATCGGCGGAAGCGCTTCGTGCGATGAGCGCGGAGGAAATCTTCGCCGCCGTCGGTAAATTCCTTGCGGAAAGCCCGATGCTCCCGTTTAGGCCAATCGTAGACGGCCTCCTGATGAAGCAGGGCTATACCGAAACCGTGGATAAAAATCTCCACCACGATATACCCTACATGCTCGGCCTGACGATGGACGACATCGGCAGCAGTGAGGGAACCGCAGGAACGGATAACCCTCTCTACAAAGCCTGCGTAGGCTGGAGTCTCAAAAACGAAAGCCTCGGCAGAGCGCTGTCATATGTCTATTACTTCAAGCACAGGCCCCTCGGTGACGATGCCGGCGCGTTTCATTCCTGTGAGCTTTGGTATATGTTCGGCACGCTTGACCGCAGCTGGAGGCCAAAAGACGCCGCCGATTATGCTCTCTCCGAGAAAATGCTCGGCTACTGGACGAACTTCATGAAAACCCATAACCCCAACGGTTCTGGGCTGCCGGATTGGCAGCCGTGCAAGGAAGAAAACAGGTTCATAATGGAATTGTCCTAAAACGGACACAATTGAAGATACTTTCATTGACAAAGAAGACGTAAAGTTTTATGAGGTTGCGACGTTTTGTCAGGCAAAATTGATAACAGGAAATCTGAAGCATTTTCCGTCTGACCCACTGGTAATATCTGTATCTGATTTTCTTGAATTATATGAAAAGTGATTGAGAAATATCTCTTCAATAATTTACAAATAGCTTAATTTTTCGTCTTTAGTTTGACTTTTCCCCCGTCTTGCGCTATCATTTATGCAGGGAAATATGTAAACTAATCATAAAAGCTCGGAGGTATTCGACATGAAGAAATCAGGCTTGGGAACAATCATCGCGGTAATCGCTCTGCTTTTTGCGGTCGCGGCGGCAGCAGGCGCGCTGTATCTCCGTATTGCGGAGAAGCGCGAGGAAGAAGAGCTGGAGTATTATCTTGACGGCTCAATTCAGTAGAGCAGTTGATAATTGAGAGTGAGCCGTTGGCCAGCGGCGTAGCGCCGACGGGTGTCTTGAAGTAGGCGTTGCTCAGTAGGGAGTGACGACCCCGGCACTCCGCGATTGAGAATGCACAACCAATAACAAAACAGGAGAAGAAGTTTTCTTAAATGAAAATTCCTCTCCTGCTTATTTTTACGAAAAGATGTGATGAAATGGCGAAGCCATATTTACTGATAGTAACAGGCAGACCCGGCGCGGGCAAGACGACGTTCGCGCAGACTCTCGGCGATGAGATATTCATGCCCGTTATAAGCAGGGATAAAATCAAAGAGGGGTATGTCCACAGCTTCGGCAAAAAGCATAGTGAGCTTCCGCCTGAAGCCAACGGTACTGCAACTGAGATTTTCTTCAATACACTTAAAATGCTGATTGAGAATAATGTTTCGGTGATTGCCGAGGCTGCTTTTCAGCATGAGGTGTGGTCGTCGGCGCTTGAATGGTTTGCTGATATGGCGCGCGTATATTTCCTAATCTGCACGGTGGATAAGAACACCGCTTTAGAGAGATTCATAAGCAGAGGGCTGCAAAACCCTCTGCGGGAGCATTTTCACGGAGACAAAGGGGTTAATATGGCAAGGGGAGGGCTGGCAATAGAGCCGAGCATCTATGACGAGCCGCACATGGATGTGCCGACCATTCACATAGATACCACAGCGGAGTATGAACCGTCCATCAAGGCATTGAGTGAATTGATTCTGAGCAAAAAGTAAACCGGGGAATTTCCCCGGTTTTTTAATGTCAGCGCCTCTTGCGCACAATCCGCTCTTTTCAAAAACGCCTATAACTTAAGCAGAATCCCCGCCACAGCCGCCGCTGCTATGAAAACAATCGGGTGAAGCTTTTTCCATATATTGCTTGCGGCGAACAAGACCGCAAACAGAATAATCGAAGGCAGAATGAAAACATCCCACAAATTCCCGCTTGCCTGAAATGCCGGGATTTGAAACAGGCTCGTCTGGATAATCGTGAAGCATGCCGAGGCAATTAAGCCCGTCACAGCCGGTCTGAGCATGAAAAACGCATCGTTCACAAGCTTGTTATCGCGGAATCTCTTCAAAAACCGCGCCACAATCAGAATAATGATGATTGACGGCATTATCAGCCCGATGGTCGCCAGCGCCGCACCAAGAATGCCTCCGCCGATTCCCGCCTGCATGTGACCCGCGCTGTAGCCCGCGTACGTCGCCATGTTCACGCCGATTGGGCCGGGCGTGCTCTCCGAGATGGCTATCATATCCGTCAAGATGGCCTCGTCAAACCATGTGTATTTATCAGCCATTTCGTAGAGGAAAGGCAAGGTTGCAAGCCCGCCGCCAATAGCGAAAAGCCCCGTTTTGAAGAATTCGATGAAAAGAAGGAAAAACACGCTCATGATTTCTCCTCCCTTGCCTTGAAGACTTGCCCGTAAATTATGCCGATTACAATCGCCGCAAGCACAATCCAGATGGGGGAGACGGCGAAAAACACCGAAATGAGGAAAACCGCGGAAAACGCGATAACCCCCGCAATACCCTTGACGCCCTTCTTCCAAAGGCCGATTACCGCGTTCACAACAAGCACAGCCACCGCAACGCGGATTCCCGCCAGTGCGTGGCGCACATATTCATTGTCTGCGAAATTGTGAATCGCGGCTGCCAAAACGAGTATAATCACAAACGACGGTGCCACGACTCCAAGCGTCGCGGCGATTCCCCCGAGCGTTCCCTTAAGCTTGTTTCCAATAAAGGTTGCCACATTCACGGCGATTATCCCGGGCGTACATTGCCCGACCGCATAATAATCCAGCAGCTCCTCCTCGCTCGCCCACGCCTTGCTCTCCACAACCTCTTTCTGGAGCATGGGCAGCATGGCGTAGCCGCCGCCAAACGTCAGCCCGCCTATTCTCGCGAACGTCAGAAATAAATCCAGATACCCGTCTTTTTTCATAAGTATTCTCCAAGCTCGCCAATATCCCGCACCACAATATCCGGCACGATTTCGCTCTCGCGAAGCATATCGTGCGTGGTTTCGCCGCTCATCACTAGCACGCTCAGCACCTCGCTGCCCGCCGCGACGGCTATATCCGTATATAGCCTGTCGCCGACGATGGCGATTTCGCTTTGCTTCAGGCCCAAATGACCGGTGATATAATCCAGCGTGTGCCGCGAGGGCTTGCCGAAGAATTCACATTGCACGCCTGTTGAGGCCTTAACAAGCGCGGCGATAGAGCCGCAGTCGGGGATAAAGCCGCCCTCAACGGGGCAGTTCCAGTCGGCGTTCACGCCGAAAACAGGCGCGCCGTCGCGAATAAAGCCGCATGCCTTCGAGATTTTCTCATACGTCAGGCTTGTGTCAAAGCCGAGCACGACGTAATCCGGGTTTTCCTCGTCAATTTCAATGCCCGCCTGCAGAAAATCATTCACGAGATATTCCGTCCCGACGACGAAAGCCCGCTCTCCGCGGCGATTTTCAAGCAGCCACTTGATTATAACCTCATTGGAAATCATCATCTGTGCCGGGGAAATATCAATCCCCATATTATGCAGCTTCGCGATATACGCCTCTTTATTCCTCGAGCTGTTATTCGTGAAGAAATAGAAGTCTCTGCCGGTTTCACGAATCTTCTCCAAAAACGGCACAGTCTCCTCAAACAATCTGTCGCCGAGATAAATCGTGCCGTCCATATCAAGCACGAAAGCCTTTGTTCCCTCAAGCTTATTTCGCAGCTCTCCTCGTTTATCCATAAAACCCTCTCTCACGCATTCTCTTAGGCAATTTTATCATAACCGCATTCAACGGTCAATTGGCGTTGTCCATTGTCCATTGTCAATTGCCCTTTATGTGCGGGCGGGCATGGAAAGCGCCCCTACTGTGGTTTTTGCCCTTAACTATCAATATATGCGCTGCGCGCGTCGCTACGCTCACTTTTAACTGTATTTATCGGAGCGCCGAGTCGTCGCTCCCTACTAACAGCGTTTTTAATTGTCCACTGTCCACTTCGTGCGTCGCTACGCTCACTGTCAATTGTCAATTGCTCTTAATGGAATCTCTCGCTCTCGAAGCACGAATATTTCACACAGAGGCGAAGCCTCGCTTTCGCTTTTTTTATGTGCCGTGACACCGTGCTTTTGTTCACGCCGAGCATCTCGCCGATTTCATGCTCCCTGAGCCCATCAAAAAAGTATAGCTTAACGCATTCTCTCTGCCTTTCGGTGAGCTCCTCTTCAATCGCCTCGCGAAGAACCGCGCCTGCTCTTCTCATAAGCGCGGAGTTATCCTCGGAAAAATCAAAATCATCTCTGCCGACGAACGCCTTCATCTCGTCAAGGCTCAAAAGCTTAGTTCGCATGCTCGCCCCTCGCTTTCAGAAGCCTGCCAGTGTTTCTGCATTCAAGATACATCGAGTAAAAAATGTTAGCTCGCTGAAGCGCAAGAATCCGCTCGTCTGCCGCGCATGTCCGGCTTTCCTCTCTAATTTCCCCGAGCCGCCTCTTGAGGCGCTCTGCCTCCGATAAATACTCCTCGCCCCAATCCGAATAGTCAAAGCTTTTCTCTAGACCCGTCATAGTTTCTCCGCCCTTCTCTCTGATAATAGTAAAGCATCATCTAAATCGCTCGAACACTCGTTCGATAAAATAAATGGTAGCAGAGTGAACGGAATATATCAATAGCCGGCGGCAAATAATCGAGTGAAAAAAGTCATAGTACGAAAAAAAGGACAACCGGTAAGGGCAATTGATAATGGACAATTGATAATTGACAGTTTAGAGATTCTTACTACTTGCTTTCAACTGTCATAAAGCTCTTGCTCATACATAAGAAAAAGAGTATAATTATTTCAAGGTGAAATTACGTATATTTCAACAGAAAGGATGATAAACATGAGCATTGATTTTAACAGGGCATTTTCATCAATAAAGCAGGC
>DBCZ01000069.1:0-1901 GCA_002293315.1 Ruminococcaceae bacterium UBA945 | reverse complement strand
AATAAAATCCGCCGTGAGCTCAAGGCGCAGGAGGCGATTGCCGCGCGGGAGTATATCACTCTCGGCAGATACTATTACAGCACGCTGCGCGATAAAAACGCGGTGGCCGTCGAGCCTCACTGCATAACGCTTGACGCCGTCAACGCGAAGCTTGATTCGCTCATCAAGAACCTCGATGACCATTATGAGGAGGTTGCGAACCTCAAGGCCGAGAAAGCCGCTGAGCGCAGGGAAAAGAGAGCCGCGGCGTATTTAGGAGATAGGGAAGACATTGACATTGAAGATGTGGATGTCTACGCCGACCGCCCGCTGATTGAACTCAAAAGCAAGGAAGAACTCATTGAAGACGTGAAAAATCTCAAGGTAAGAGTGGGCGATAACATGGAAAAAGCCTACATCTCCGGCAAAGAGGCGGTCATGAAGGCCAAGGAGAAGGCCGTTGAAAAATCCGGAGAGCTGGCAGGCGAGTTCGATAAAAAGAAGGAAGACCTCAGCAGAATGGCAGGCGAGAAGATTCAAGCCGCAAAGGATATTATCAAGAATATCGGTAAAGAAGCGGATACGGGCGAAGAAATTGACGCCGAAAGCGTTTCAGACGCTTCGGTTGACAGCCCGGCTGCCAACCCAAATGAGAACGATAATCTTCCGTTTGAATAATCCTTGGAGGGAATTATGTCAACAGAAATCACGAAAGACATCATCTGCCCGCAGTGCGGAGAGGCTCAAAAATACAGGCTTTATACCAGCATAAACGGCACTGATAATCCGGAGCTGAAGCAGCAGATTTTGAACGAGGAACTCTTCAATTGGCGGTGCCAGCGCTGCAATTATCTTGCGGACATGGCGTATCCGTTCATCTACACGGATACGGAAAAGCGCTACATCATCTGCCTGTCGCCGATGGGCACGGATAATATCGAGCCGCCCGCGACATTCGAAAGTTATGTAAAGCGCACGGTGAAGAATCTCTCTGAGCTCAAGGAAAAGATTCTCATGTTTGACCAAGGCTTTGACGACGTCGCGATGGAGCTTGTCAAGAATGCGCTCTGCGGAATACTCAAGCAGACATATAAAGTTAATCGAATTCACGCATATTTCAGCCGCGAAAACGAAGGCGAGCTGGAGTTTGCCATCTATCTTCCCGGCAAAAGCGAGGCGATTTACCATTCCACACGCGAAGATGTATATGAGCAATCCCAAGAGGTTTTGCGCGCGCTGAATTATGAGGAGCCAAAGGGTTTCTTGAAGGTGGATGCCAGGCTTGCCCGCAGAATACTTGAAGATTATCAGAATATCTGAATGAAGGAGCTGCTTTATGTCTAACGCAGTTTGGTTTATTTCCTATAAGCTCAAGAAAAATGTCTCAGTTGAGGATTTCCTGCTTGCCTCGGAAAAATGCAATAATGAGGTTTTATCCAAGCAAAAGGGCTTCATTTCATGGGAGGTCTTGCGTGACGGCGACACATGGATTGATTTGGTAAAATGGGAAACCACAGAAGACGCCAAAAATGGCGAAACCGCGGGTGCAGGCAATCCCGCCGCACGTGAGTTTTACTCATACATAAACATGAACACGTGTAAGCTGCAACTCTATTCGGTTGAGAAGGTCCATTGATTCGCTTATAAGCATAAAATCAAAAGCAGTCTCAAATATGAGGCTGCTTTTTCCCGTGTAAAATTTCACAAGACCCGTTGACAGCGAGGTGAAAAAGCTTTATCATGTAGATATGAAGTCTTCACAAAATAAAAATATGAAAGAGTATTGCTATAAAAAAGAAAATTATCTCAGTTGTGCTGGCGGTTTGCCTCTTGGTATTGTGCATGCCGCTGGCGTCGGTTGCCGAAGAACCTATCCCCGAGCTCACCGAAGCTGATTTGTTCATCACCGAGGAAGTAGCGGA
>DBCZ01000072.1:30546-50715 GCA_002293315.1 Ruminococcaceae bacterium UBA945 | reverse complement strand
CTGTAAATCATTCCGCGCTGCTTGATGGCGATTTCAACCGTCTGACGGTTCTTTTCCACGGTTACGGTTACGGTTGCCTCTGCATCTTCATCGAAGATTCTGTCAAATTTCGAGAGCTTTTTCTCAACCAGATTTCTGAAATTTTCACGCAGATTTACTTTTCTGCCTACAACATTGATTTTCATGCTTTTCACCTCTCGTTTTCAAAATAATGATTGTGAAGAACATCTTTCTATATACTTATTATACAATGAATCTAAGTGAAAATCAAATGGTTTTATATGAAAATCACAGGATAATGCTCGCGTGCCTCGTCACGTGGCATCCGAAATTCACCGCAACGGGAAGCCCCGCGATATGCGTCGGGAACGCTTCAATCAAGACAGCGAGAGCCGTGGTTTCTCCGCCGAAGCCCTGCGGGCCGATATTCGTCTGATTCACCGCAGCAAGGATTTTCCTTTCAAGCTCCGCGTAGTAATCATCTCGGTTCGGCTCGCTGATATTCCTGCACAGAGCCTTTTTCGCAAGCAAAGCACACATTTCGAAATCGCCGCCGATGCCGATACCCAGTACTATTGGCGGGCAGGGATTGCTCCCCGCCGAAATGACGCTTTCGGTGATAAAGGCGATAATATCTTCCTCCGCCGCGGAAGGAGTGAACATCCTGATTTTGCTCATATTTTCACTGCCGAAGCCCTTTGGCGCGACGGTCAGCTGCAGCTTATCTCCCTCGACAAGCCTCGTGTGGATAACCGCGGGGGTGTTGTCGCCCGTGTTGATTCGATGCAGAGGGTCGGCGACAATTGACGCACGGAGAAATCCCTCGGCATAACCCTCGCGCACGCCCTGATTCACCGCGGCCTCAAAACTGCCTTCAATGTGGATATTCTGGCCGACTTCCGCGAACACCACAGCCATGCCGGTATCCTGGCATATCGGGATTTGCAGTTCACTTGCCGCATTGAGATTCTCCGCAATATCAGAGAGAATTGCTTTCGCGCGCTCATCCTTCTCCGATTCCGGGCTTGATTTTATCAAGGCTTCCAGCTCTTCGGGCAGCCGCATGTTGGCCTGTATACATAGATTTGTCACGGCCTCCGTTATCTCTGCTGATGTTATGGTTCTCATAATTCTCCTTTTATATGTCAAACTAAAAGGCATTCAAGGGAATCTCCCTTAAATGCCCTCAATTCTTCATAATAAATTGTCAATTGTCCTTTTGCCCTTAATTGTCAATTGTCCATTATGCGCATTGCGCGTCGCTACGCTTATTGTCAATTGCCCTTATCGTCTGCCGCGTCTGGAATATCCCTTGCCGACGTCGTTGGCTTTCTTTAATTCGGAGATTTTCTCCTCGCTGTTTTGCTTGAATTTGGACATCATATCCTCAAAACTGCCGGAATTATTCTTTGATGAGGTCCACTCAAAATCGCCGGGCTTACCGGGCATGGGTGCAGGGGGCTTGCTTACAAACGGGCGCCTCTGCGGTTTGGCTTTTCTGTCATTTCTCTTGTCTGACGGAACATAGTTTTCATCGGCTTTCTTTATCGAAAGGCTGATTTTGCCGTCATCTCCGATGCTCAGCACCTTTACCTTGACGCTCTGCCCTTCCTGGAGGAAATCCTTGATTTCGCTTACAAAGCTAGACGAAACCTCCGAAATGTGAACCATTCCGGACTGTCCGTTTTCAAAACTGACAAAGGCACCGTATTTTGTAATACTTTTTACCTTTCCCTCGTAAATCCCGTCAACCTCAAGCCGCATTTATTCTTTTTACCCCGCACACTTAGTCGCTTCCGCCTACATTGATGAAAATTTTCTCCTGTGGTTTCGCATAGTTGAAGTCTCTTCTGGCCGCCCGCTCTGCGTAATCTGCGATATCTAAATCATTTTCGAGCGAGTAGAGGAGTTCGTCGTTAACATTTTGCTGCACCTTGAGATTCTCCTGAAGCTCCTGAAGCTCCACTCTCTTCTCGCTGATTTGCGTCCGCTGCGTCAGAAGCGAAACGATGAGAAAAACAGCAAAACAGGCTATCGCTAATTTCAGAATGAGACTGCCTCTATACTTTTTTGTCTTTATCTCACGCATAACTTCCCTCTGCATTTCTGTAAACTAATTGTAAGGCTTGTGTATTTATGTATTATACACTAGTCTACATAAGTTTTTCAAGTCTTTTCCAGATATTTCTTCGAAAAACTTGATATCACTACAACAAGGGGCAGTTATGAGATATTCATATCAATATTTGGTTACCATATTTTCCGTTGAATCCAGGAAGAATACCATTTTTATGTAAACTTAATGGAATTATAGCAACTGCTTTCCAATGTGTGAATCCAGCGGAAAGCTATGATACATCTGCATTTTACTACAAAAATGGCGAAAATACAAGGGTATGAGGTGAGTTGATGAATGATAATAAGTACAGCTATGCGCATAATTGACAGTTGACAAAGCAGGAGTCATAGATTATAATAAATCCCGTCGTCGTAATTGGCGATTGGAGCGCTGGTGTAGCTCAGCTGGTAGAGCAGCTGATTTGTAATCAGCAGGTCAGGGGTTCGAATCCGTTCACCAGCTCCATCCATCACAAACTTGAAGCTCTTGGCTTCTCGCATGTGATGGATTTTTCTTTTTTACATAAAGCCTATCGGATTCGAACCTTTAGGCATGGCGGCAGTCATAGCGGCAGTGCAACTGACGCTAAGCGAAGCGTGACTGACGCTAGAAGTAAGCAAAACGCAGTTTTGCGACTTTTCGAATCCGTTCACCAGCTCCATGTATCACAACCCTCAAGGGATGTGGTGCTTTTCTTTATTGCAAAGCTTATCGCCCTTATGTCCTTGCCCTTCACTATCCATTATCAATTATCAATTGTCCACTCTCCATTGCCCTTATCGTTTTCCTCTTTTGATGAAATACTTAAACTTGCCGAGGCGGATTTGCACGCGCTCTTCAAGAGATTCATGGTATTTCCTCGCAGCAAAGAATTCGGCTTCGGTTGGCGGGATTTCGCCGTATTTTGAATTGACCTGAATCCTTGCGATGTCAGCGAACGCCGACTTATAACGGTTCATCTCCTTATCCACGCGCCAAGCAAAGGCAAAGAGCGTATCACCTGTTCCGGGCTTAATTCCGAGAATGCGAAGCTGCAGCATTATGTCTTTAAAGAGAATATCCATCTTCTGCGAGGGCGTTCTCTCACCGCTCTCGAGCTTCTTGTTCATCGACTTTCCGCGGCGGATTCTGAAGAAAATCAGCGCCGCGAGTATCAATACGATAACCGAGACGCTTACCCACACGATAGTCATGAAGCGAGCGTTTTCGGCGTCATTCAGATTTTGCTCGTCTTCGCTTTCAATGGGTGCAGGCGTAGGCGTGGCGGCTTCGGGCGTCGGTGACGGCGTGGGCTCCGCTTCATCCATGCCTTCAAAATTGACGTTGGGGTTGGCCTCGGAATCGTTCCAGCCGAGTGGGTCGAAATCCACCCAGCCGATTCCCTCGAAATATAGCTCCGCCCATGCGTGAGCCGTAGAATTGAGCGCAAAATACGTGAAGCTGATTACCTCGCTCTGCGCGGGAATATCCGCCTGCGTGAGCCCGAAGCCCGTGACATAGCGGGCGGGGATTCCGGCGGTGCGCGCCATCATGACCATCGCGGAGGCATAATAGGTGCAATAACCCTCGCGCGTGTTGAAGAAATGCTCAACGAAGTCCACGTCAGGCGGAACTTCGCTCGGCGTGAGTGTGTACGTGAAATTACCCGTGAGATATTTTCTTATGGCGACGGCCTTTTGATACGGCGTGAGAAGTTCAAACATGCTTTCAAAATCCAAGGAATACATATTCGTGGTAATAGTTTGCCCCTCAGGCGAATTCCCGCCTATTATTACGTCGCTTCTGTCGTCTTCATTTTGGAGAACAAACGAGCCATAGCCGGTGTTTTCATCAAAAACGAAACCGCCCGCAGAATTATATCCCTCCAAAAAAACTTCTTCCCCGTCTTGAAGCGCCTTTAAGCCGAGTTCCGGAAACATTCTCTCAATGCGGCCTTTTAAGCCCGCAGGCACATCGGTATAGCGCTCGAGCATTCCGTCAAAGGCTTCGTCCGGCTCGTCAATCAGCGCCTGCTCAAGCTTGACGAAATCTTCATCAAAGCTCTCAGTTCTGTATCGCCATGTGTCAGCCTGAACTGTCATCGTAGTTCCTGCGGGGAATCTGCGATGATTATATGTTTCACCGCGCATATTGAAATAGATTTGCTTTTCAAGCCCGTTATGCTCAAAGTCAAAGCTCGGGTTCCAACCCGGGTTAAAAATCGTGGTGTTGCGGTCATTGAGATAGGTCACCTCATACTCCGCGCGCTCGGTGAGGATTTCATACAGCTCTGTGGCAATGGTGGTGGAGTAGTTTTTGCCTGCGAAAACTCGGCTGCGGTATGTGTCGGCATTCAGGCCGTTGAAGCGGATATCGCCGTCATTTATATCCCTGTTGGTGCGCCAGCTTGTGCCTGTGTATTCATCGAAAACCGCACCCTTAAAAAGCGGAGGGCGGTAGATGGATTCAATTTGCAGAACCCGCGCCGACGATGGAGACACCGGGCCGCCCAGAGCTCCGTTGTTAGGCTGGAAGCCTACGGACGACAAGCTGAAGTTTGAGCCCGCTCCCGCACCCACTTCACCACCGAAGGGGTCAATCATGTTAGAGATGTCATCGGCGAGATAATTGAGGTCTTCAGACTTCCAGCCCGAGGTGTCCTGCGGAATGACCAGCTGAAAAAGAAGAACTACCAGCGCGGCAATGGGAATGGCGAACAATTGCATATACACACGCGATACGCGGGGCGTTTTGCTTTCGGGTATGCCGTCTTTTTTGCCTTGCTTTCGCTTTTTCCGCTCGAAATGGCGAACGTAAATCCGCGGTAGCAGTATAATCAGCCCCGCTACAGACAGCAGGATTGAAAGGATTATATCCACATCGCGCCATGTGAGCAGCAAGATAAAAAAGGTGACGTTTGCCGCGAGAATCAAAATAAATGAAAACGTATAGCGCACCATGATGAAGACAAGCAAGCTCATCAAGACAGCCACGCCGAACAGAAGCATGTCGTCGCCGTTCATGCTCTTAATATATTCATCGGGCGGCGCGCCCTTAATCAGAAGCCAGTCAATATAATAGCGTATATATTCAAGCAGAGGCTCGATGTTATCGGTCTCCCGAAGCCAAATGTAGATGGCGAAAGCGATAACTGCCAAAAGCGCGGGGGCAATCCACCATCTGATGCTCAAGAGAAAGTATGCGATGACAGGCACAAGAACATACCACAGGCATGTGGCTATGGGCAGCTCCCAGTAGGACACAGAGATATATGCCGTGTACATACCCAGTGCGATGAGATAAATGCAAAGAAAATCCACCGCCGCGGTGAGGCCTTTTTCTCTCAAGCCGACGCTTAACGAGCCTTCTCTTTTAATTGCCGAATGTTCCGTTATAACGCACCTCCCAGCTTTGAGACTATGTTTTCACCGAAGATAAGATTTGTGCAGTTCACGCGCGTGGACGGCGCCGCGCTTTTCTGCTCGGCGTCGCTTATGCAAATCAGGCTCAGCCGCGCCGCGCCCGGGAGAAGGCCGAGGAGATACTGCTCAAACTTTGGCTCTTGCTTATGCGTGATGAAGTATACAGTGTCGATGTTTTTTTCCGTCTTCTCTATGGCGCGCAGAACTTCAATCGGGCGGGTTTCGCTCGAAAAAGGCAGCTCTGTTAGCTTTTCAACAAGAATATTCAGGCTCTGGCGCTTCGACTTCCATGTGTAATACTTGCTCAGCGAGATGTCTGTAACATGCGTTGCGTAACCCATCGAGGAGGTGGCCTTGGCTATCGCGATAGCACTTTCGCACGCCATATCGGCATATTTAAGGCAGTTTTCGCCTTCAAAGCCGCCGACGGAGGTATCAACAATAATAAGCGCGACAGATTCAATCGGGGCGTCATAGGTCTTGACGAACAGCTCGTTTTTCCTGGCGGCGGCCGGCCAGTGGATTCGCTTAATCGGGTCGCCGATTCGATAATTGCGCAGGGCGGCGAAGGAGTCGCCGAACTCCGCGATTTCATTCGAGATGGCCACCTTCACGCGCATGTCGTCTTCAATAAACTTGCCGCTTTGAAGATTCAGCACGCGCGGATATACGCGCTGCCTCAGCAAGGCGTAGTGATTGCGCTTGTCAAAGTCGTAGGTCATGTGGAAAAAGCCGAAGATGTCTGTCACCTCCAGCTTTGAAATCCCCACGCGGTAGATGCCGCGATATTTGCAGTCTAAAGCCAGATTGAAGCTTACCGAATAATTCGGCTTAAGCTCGACCTCAAGCTCTTTATCCTCCTGCGTGGGCATGAGCCTCACATGCAGCTTCATATCCTTGAAGCCGAAGGGCTTGTTGTTCTCGACGGTGATGTTCAAGGAGGCATCTCCCTCTTTTGCAACGCGCTCCGCCGAAAGCTTTTGCGTGAAATTCAGCTTCCAGTATGTCCAGAGATTCAACAGAAGAGCAATCGGGGCAAGCGCAAGCACAATGAAAAAGCACAGGAAGAATTCCCTTCTCCCTGTGAGAAGCGCAAAAAACAGAAATATGCCTAATATTGCAATGTAGAAAACATGTATTCTTCTCATTAGTCTATTCCGGGTACCGGCAGCTTTTCCAAGATGTCTTTGATGATTTTCTGAGGCGAAACCTCAAGGATAACGGCAGAGGCCTCAAGGATAATTCTGTGCGCGATGACAGAGGCCGCCATCTGCTGAACGTCGTCCGGTATTACAAAGCTTCTGCCGGAGAGCAGCGCTCTGCCCATTGACGCGCGCAACAGCGCGATTGAGCCGCGCGGGCTGAGGCCAAGAGCGATGTCGCTGTGGCGCCGGGTGGCCTCTGCGATGGAAACGATATATTCCTTTATCTCACGCACGCTTCGCACTTCGTCCACCACCTTCTGGATTTCGACGACGTCTTCGGCTGAGCACACAGAGGAAATCTCTATTTCGGTGAATTTATTCTGGTTGGATTCGAGAATGTTAACCTCATCCTCCTTGCCGGGGTAGCCCACAGAAATGCGCAGCAGGAAGCGGTCAAGCTGAGCCTCCGGCAAAGGGAAGGTGCCCGTCATCTCAATTGGATTCTGCGTTGCGAAAACGAGGAAGGGCGCGGGAAGGTCGTGGGTTTCGTTGTCAACCGTCACCTGATTCTCCTGCATGGCCTGCAAAAGCGCAGACTGCGTTTTCGGGCCGGTGCGGTTAATTTCATCTGCAAGCAGAATTTGGTTCATTACCGCCCCCGGGTGGAATATCTTTTCGCTCGTTTGCATCTGGAACATATTGAAGCCTGTTATGTCTGACGGGAGAACGTCCGGCGTAAACTGGATTCTCTGAAAAGAGCAGCTCGTGCTTTTCGCAAGCGCCGAGATAAGAGTCGTTTTCCCCAGACCGGGGACGTCTTCAATCAAGGCGTGCCCGCCGCAAATCAGGCAGATGAGCACCTCGTCGATGACCTTGTCTTTTCCGATTATTCTCTTGCTGATATTTGCCCTTATTTCTTCAAGTAATGATATTGCCTGTTGCTTATCCATTCTTCACCTCTGCGAAAGATATAATTACAATAATGGTAATCTTTTCATAGTATAGCACAACACCTATATAATTTACAGCTTTTTGTTGCAAAGCTGTGAACTTTCACGAAGAATTCACAGAAAAATCACAATTCGGGGCGAATTTCGGCACCCAAATGTCATGACGAGTGGCGATTATGACAGAAAAGCAGCAAAAAAGCAAAAATATTTCATAAATTATTGATATTTGTGTAGACTTTTTCCCGCCATGTGATAAAATAGATTAAACAGATAACTGCTGTTGTTATGATTGATTATGCGATTGAGGGGTGTTGATATGAGGAAAGTTTTCTGCGTAGTATTGTCCGCGCTTTTATGCGTGGCGTTGTTTGCCGCGTGCGGCGAGGGTAAACCCGCTTCCTCTGTCGTCAGCACGCCTTCGTCTATGGCGACGATTCCCCCAACGCCCACCGCACCCCCGCAGATGGTGAAGGTGGCAGTGGTGAAGGGTGCGGAGTCGGGGCTCAATGTGCGCGCAGACGATTCCACAGATGCCGAGGTTCTCGGCACAGCCGAAAACGGCGATAAATTCATCCTACTTGTGGCCGAAGCGCAAAACGGCTGGTACAGAATTAAGTTCGGCACAAGAGATGCGTTTATCTCTTCAGAATACGCCGAGATTCAGGAAATCACAAAGACGGAGGCAGACAGCTTGGACAGCGATTCAAGCTCCGGCACAGAAACCACTCCCACGCCGAACCCGACGTCCGGCGATACCTCCGGTACTGATGCCGGTGTCACCAGCAGCGCGCCAAGCGGCAATGAGAGTACACCGTATAACGCCAGTGACGAGGACGGAGAAACCTAAAGGTGCAATGGATAATTTGTAGGGAGTGACGACTCGGCGCTCCGATAAGGATAATGCATAATTGACAGTTAAAGGCATAAGGCCAAAAGATAAACTATATTAAACGGGGCATTTGGGGGCGACCTTAAATGCCTCTAACTGCGGGATAAGCTGCAATGCTTTGCGCGATGATTAGAAGGGTAAGCTTGATAAGATAAACGAAGGATGGCTGGGTGAATTACTGATTGTCATAATTTGGTTGACATATTTCTTAGGTAGTATATATAATTGTCTTGCTCATCTTTATATTTAATGGCTATTATCGTTTTCATTGGTGACATAATTCAGTTTCCATAATATATAATTTATTTCCATAATTCAAATGCAATGGAAGGAAAATGACATGAATATCCTTGTGGTGGGTGCGGGGCTTCTCGGAAGAGCAGTCGCGGAAAGCCTTGATAGCATCGGGCATGATGTGGCAATAATTGAAGAGCAGAGTGACAAGCTTCAGCTCCTCTCCCCTGATTTTGACGGCGTGGAGTATATCGGATTTCCTCTGGATTTGAATGCGCTGCGCAATGCGGGCATTGAGGATTGCGACGTAGTGGCAGTGACCACCTCTGACGACAATCTGAATATCACGGTTGGGCAAATCGCGAAGAATTATTTCAATATCAAAACAGTCGTGGCGAGAATCTCCGACCCGTACCGCGAACATATCTTTGAGCGCTTCGGGCTTAAAACGGTCTGCCCGACTAACATGGCCGGTGAAAAGATTGTGGATGCCATTGTGAATCCGCTTCAAAGCGCACAGGTGAATTTCGGCAGCAGCACCGTATCTCTTTATGAGCAGCGTGCAGGAAAGGCATATGTCGGAATGACAGTCTCGCAGATTGAGGAAAAGGCTGGGACGTTCGTTTTCGCCATAGAGGAGCAAAACGGCGTCTTCAAGTTCAGAAGCGAGCTCACAAAGGAAATTATCGTGGAGGACGATGTAATCATTTTCTGTAAGAAAATAGACTAGAAGCGCAATTGACAGTAGACTTTGCCCAACGGAGCGCCGACGCGGCGCGCCGTTAAGGGCAATTGGCAATTGATAATTAAGGGCGTTAAGGGCAACAAGCTTTTCGTTAAAACTGCGATTGAGAGGCAACAATATGAATATGGTAATTATCGGCGGCGGGAAAATAGGACAAGATTTGGCGCGCATGATGCTTGAAAAGAAGCATGTGATAAGCCTCATTGAGTGCAACCGCGCGCGCGCCGAAAGGCTCGCAAATGAACTTGACGCCGAGATAATAATGGGTGACGGAACGAACATCAAGGTGCTTGAAAAGGCGCACGCAAAAGGCTGCGACTGCCTTATGGCCGTCACCGGAAGCGACCAGGATAATCTCGTTGCGGCGCAAATAGGCAAGAATTATTTTGGGGCAAAGAAGGTCATAGCGCGGGCAAGCAACCCGAGAAATATCGAAACCTTCAGGGTTCTCGGAATAACAAACACAGTCAGCAGCACCGAAATTATCTCCAAGATGATAGAGCAGGAGGCGGATTTATCCAGTATGCATCTGCTCGCCACACTCAACCAGGGGCAGGTCAACATATCGTCAATGAAGGTGAATTCTGATTCCAGGATAATCGGCAAAGCGCTGCACGCAATTGATTTTCCCAAAGACACTCTCATTATTTCCATTATAAGAAACGGCGACTTGATTATCCCCAACGGCTCATCGGTGATTGAATTCGGCGACGAGGTTATTGCCCTAAGCGATGATAAGACGCGCAAGCCGCTCGTTAAAATGGTATGTGGAAGAGATACTTAAAGGTTTTTTTGCATTAATATTTATTTTAAGAATAATTATCAAAAGCGCTTTACTTTTCGGATATATGGTGATATACTGTGTAACATTGAAGTGCTGTTTCGCTTCGATAATCACTGACAATATATTTCAAAGACTACTGGAGATAATTATGGAGCAAAAGCTCACAAGAGAAAATTTCAGCCGTAAACGAACCGCAATTCTCAAAACTCTACAGGAAACCTCCTCGCACCCCACAGCTGACTGGGTTTATTCTCAGCTTCGTCCGCGCTACCCAAACCTCAGCCTTGGCACTGTATATCGCAATCTGAAAAAGCTTTGCGAAACAGGTAAGTCGCATAGTGTCGGCGTGGTTAACGGGCAGGAGCATTTTGACGGTAATATTCAGCCGCACTCGCACCTGATTTGTGAAAATTGCGGAGCAATTCGTGATATTCAAGAAGCTTTCTTCAATGAAGACGCGCTTGTGCAGGTTTCTAACAAGCATAGTCACTTAGTTTATGTCATTCATGAGGCAACTGTTGTTTTCAAAGGCTTCTGCACGGGTTGCAGAGGCGGAAAAGGCGATGTCGTTGATGAAAGCACTCTCCCCGGTGCCTAATAACACATGCGAATTTATGTGTTGACTAAAGCTTCGTAAGATGATAGAATTGTTGCGATATAGGGGAGTAGTCGGCGCGATAGCGTGGCTAAGTCAACAAACTGAATGATTTTATCATTCTGGTTTAGCTTGAAATGACCAGACCTGTGTTCTTTTTGTGGACACAGGTCTGTTGTTATATAATCATCATAATATATCGAAATTGGAGGGTATTATGGAGTTTCTGTGGGAAGGCCTGATGTCGATAACATGGCAGCAGGTTGTGATGTACGTAGTCGGCGCGCTGCTTATCTGGCTGGCGGTGAAAAAGGAATATGAGCCTTCACTGCTGCTTCCGATGGGCTTCGGCGCGATTCTCGTGAACCTGCCTTTTACGGGGGTTCTCAATTATGAAATCGGTGGGGTTGAAGCCACCGGAATTATCGAATGGCTGTTCAACGTGGGCATTGAGGCTTCAGAGGCCATGCCGCTTCTTCTGTTCATCGGCATAGGCGCGATGATTGATTTCGGCCCGCTGCTTTCCAACCCGAAGATGTTTCTGTTCGGCGCGGCGGCACAGTTCGGCATTTTCCTTACAATCGCGTTTGCGGCATTGCTTGGCTATGATTTGAAGGACGCTGCGTCCTTCGGCATCATCGGCGCGGCAGACGGCCCTACTTCCATTCTCGTTTCGCAGGTTCTGGATTCAAACTTCGTCGGCCCCATTGCTGTGGCGGCATATTCGTATATGGCGCTTGTGCCGATTATCCAGCCGGCGGCCATAAAGCTCGTCACAACAAAGAAAGAGCGCAGAATCCGCATGACATACAGGCCCGCAACCGTCACAAAAACAACGAAGATTCTCTTCCCCATTATCGTGACGATAATCGCGGGGCTTGTTGCGCCGGCTTCTGTTTCGCTCGTCGGCTTCTTGATGTTCGGCAACCTCATAAGAGAATGCGGCGTTTTGCGCAGCCTCTCGGAAACGGCGCAGAACGTGCTGGCGAATCTCGTCACGCTGCTTCTCGGCCTGACAATTTCGTTCTCGATGAGGGCAGAGCAATTTGTGCGGCTTGACACGCTTATCATTATGGCGCTCGGGTTGTTCGCGTTCGTGTTTGATTCCATAGGCGGCGTGTTGTTTGCAAAGCTGCTGAATCTCTTCAGCAAGGAAAAGGTCAACCCGATGGTCGGCGCGGCGGGTATCTCGGCTTTCCCGATGAGCGCGCGCGTCATTGAGAAGATGGGCATAAAGGAAGACAATCAGAATCATCTGCTCATGCATGCCGTAGGCGCCAATGTTTCGGGGCAGATTGCCTCTGTGCTGGCCGGCGGAATCGTGCTCGGCTTCTTCATGTGATTGAGGTAATGGCATGAAAATAGGAATCGGTTTACACGTTAAAAACAGCGCGGAGGCTGTTGAGCTTTATATTAAAGCTTTCAGCCTGGAGCTTGGGTATCATGTCAAGAACGCTGACGGCTCTTATTTCCACTCAGAGCTCTACAAAAATGATGAGGAAATGCTTAATGTCATCGAATCCGATGAAAACGCTGTGACCAACAACCTCGTCCAGCTGGGCTTCCAGTTTGCCGATGAAGCTGAGCTTCGCAGGGCCTTTGACATTCTGCGCGAGGGCGGAAAGGTTAAGACAGAGGTAGGCCCGCTGCCGTGGAGCCCGTGCTCTGCGGAGGTTATTGATAAATTCGGCTGCTGGTGGTATCTGACAGTACCGCAGCATCATCCGGAAGATGATTTTGACCCCGCCGCCCCGTGGGATGCGAGCATGTATAAAAATCCGAATCAAAAATAATTTAGTGCTTTATAGTGTTAAATTGCTAAATCGGAAGAATAAAATCGAATTGAGAGTGTATAATTACTGCACTCGGTTTGGAGGACATAATGTTTTCACCTGAAGCTATGGCTAATTTTATGACGGCGCTTGAAATGATGGGTAAAGGAATGCTCGGCATTTTCATCGTCCTCTCGATTATCGCGATTATCGTTTTCATCTTTGCGCGCGTCACCTCGCGCAAAAAGAAAGACGGCGATGTGAGCTGAGTGGCTTTTGCTGCCGAGAATTTTTTGCAGAGGTATAAACAGGAAGAATATGAAGATTAGTTTTTCTACACTTGCCTGCCCTAACTTGAGCTGGCAGGAGATTATTTCCGTTGCGTCGGACATCGGCTTTGACGGAATTGAAGTGCGTGGCTTGGGCGATGATATTTTTGCCTACCGCGCAAAACCCTTTGTGGACAGTGAAATAACGAAAACGATGCAGAAGCTCGGCGATTTGAAGCTTGCCGTGTCTTGCTTTTCATCTGGCTGCTGCCTGAAATTCGCCGATAAGCGCGAGGAAAACCTTGAGGAAATCACAGGATATATCGAGCTTGCGGCTAAAACCGGCACGGAATTCGTTAGAATTCTCGCAGACTTGGACGTCATGCCCGACGGCGACGTGGACGATGATTTGGTCGTTGAGCAGCTGAAAGCCCTAGCTCCGATCGCAGCGCTGCACAACGTCACCTTGCTTGTGGAGACGAACGGCGTATACGCGGATACCGCGAGGCTGCGAAAAATCCTTGAGCTGACCGCCAGCGACTCCGTCGCAGCGCTCTGGGATATTCACCACCCGTTCAGAGTGATGAACGAAGAGCCGGAGGTGACCGTGCAGAACCTCGGCGCGTATATAAAATACGTGCATGTAAAGGACAGTGTCATAAATGACAGAAAAATTGCGTATAAGATGATGGGCGAGGGTGATTTACCCATCGGCGAGATGATAAACGCGCTGCGCTCAATCAATTATGAGGGCTATCTTTCGCTTGAATGGGTGAAGCGCTGGTCTGCCGACTTGGAAGACGGCGGCATCGTCATCCCGCAGTATTTCCAGTATATGGGCGAGTTCCTTGAGACACGGAAAGCTCACAGCGAACTCCTCTGGAACAGGGCAAAAACCGGCCAGTACATATGGGAAAAAGAGGCTTTAATTGACTTGACCTTCCCCCAGCTTCTGGATAGAATAGTCGAGGAATTCCCCGACCAATACGCTTTCAGATACACAGAATTTGACTATCAGCGTACATACAGCGAGTTCCGCGATGATGTTGACAAATTCGCGCGCGCACTGATTTCCCTCGGCGTGAAGCGCGGAGACAAGGTATCAATCTGGGCGACGAACGTTCCGGCCTGGTTCATCTCATTCTGGGCAGCGACCAAAATCGGCGCTGTGCTCGTAACGGTGAACACGGCGTATAAAATACACGAGGCCGAATATTTGCTGCGTCAAAGCGACACGCACACGCTGATTATGATTGACGGCTTTAAGGATTCCGATTACGTCGGCATAATCAAGGAGCTGTGCCCCGAGCTTCAGACGCACAAGGCCGGCGAGCCGCTTCATTCTAAACGTCTGCCGTTTTTGAGGAACGTCATCACGGTTGATTCCACTCAGCCCGGCTGCCTTACCTGGGAGCAGGCAAACGCCTACGCCGACGATACACCGATTGAAATCGTATACCAGCGCATGGCAATGATAAACCGCCACGACGTGTGCAACATGCAGTATACCTCCGGCACAACGGGATTCCCGAAGGGAGTTATGCTGACGCATTATAACGTCGTGAATAACGGCAAAAATATCGGCGACAGAATGGATTTATCCACCGCGGACAGATTCCTTATTCAGGTGCCGATGTTCCACTGCTTCGGCATGGTGCTTACGATGACGGCAAGCGTCACGCACGGTTCGACGATGGTGCCGATTGCGGCGTTTTCGCCCACTAAATCTCTTTCGGCAGTGAACAGCGAAAAGGTTACNNGGCGTGCCGACGATGTTCATCGCGATGCTGGAGCATCCCGATTTTGAAAAGACAGATTTCTCTCACATGAGAACCGGAATTATGGCGGGTTCGCCCTGCCCTGTTAAGGTCATGGAGGACGTCTTGAATCAGATGAACATGAAGGAAATCACGATTGTGTTCGGTCAGACGGAATCCTCGCCCGGCTGCACAATGTCTAATTCTGACGACGCGGTTGAGGTGAAGGTGAACACGGTCGGGAAGCCTCTGCCTGGCATAGAGTGCAAGATTGTTGACCCCGACACCGGCGCGGATTTGCCTGACGACACAGACGGCGAATTCGTCGCACGCGGTTATAACATAATGAAGGGCTATTACAAAATGCCGGCCGCCACGGCAAATGCGATAGACGAGCACGGTTGGCTGCACACCGGCGATCTCGCGCGGCGCAGACCCGACGGCAATTTCAAGATTACCGGCAGAATTAAGGATATGATTATCCGCGGCGGGGAGAATATCTACCCCAAGGAGATTGAGGATTTCATTTACACCTATGATAAGGTCAAGGACGTACAGGTGGTCGGTGTGCCGGATAAGCAATACGGCGAGGAGATTCTCGCGTGCGTCGTTTTGAAAGAGGGAATATCCGCGACGGAGGAGGAAATCAAGGAGTTCGTTCGCGCACACATGGCGAAGCAGAAGGTGCCGAGATATGTGAAGTTCGTTGATGGCTTCCCGATGAATGCCGCCGGAAAAATTCTGAAATACAAGATGGTTGAAGACGCGGTGGAGTATCTCGGGCTTAAAGACGCAAGCGAGATCGAAACGGCGTGAGGGCAGATAACACATAATTGACAATGGACAGTCGAGAGGCATATAACAGAGGAGATTCCTCAGTTATATGCCTTTATTTTTCCATTATCAATTATCAACTGCCATTCTCCACTGTTCATGCACCTCTTTGCCGAGAATCGTGAGGGCCTTCGCGGGGCAGCTTGCCACACATCGGTAGCAGAGCGTGCATCGGTCGTGTCCTGCGGCTTTGCCGTTTTCCATGCTGAGGTTCTTCATCGGGCAAAGCCCCTCACATTTGCCGCAACCGGTGCATTTTACCGTATTGACATCCGGCTTTGATTTATATGACGCTGTCTTGCCTCGAAACCACAGTCGCTGACCTAAAAGACCGCCCGCATGGTTGATGAAGCTCAAGCCCTCATGCGGCGGCTTGCCGTTTTTCAGGCTTTGAGCGGCTAAGGCTATTTTTTTATCCGTCTCGGCTATTCGGCTTAAATTCTCTTCGTGCGTCTTCTTCATCATCTTGACATCGCAGGTGCTATCAGGCATCATGAGATGAAGCCCGCCCACTATTTCTGCGCCCGCCTTTTTGAAGAGGCGCGCCGCGCAGCCTGCTCCATCGCCGCTGAAAAGACCGAGCGTAGCGATGATAAAAACCTTCTTGCCTCGAAAATTTTCTTCATTTCCAGTGATAAAATCTTTGACTATTCTGGGCGTATTGCTGAAGTAAACAGGATAGCCAAAAACGACAATCTCTTGTTGTGCAAGCCTACTCAACACATCTGCTTCTTCAATTGATGCGACAACATTTTTTCCGCTGAATTGCTTTACAAATTCTGTGACGCAATGCCGTGTGTTTCCCGTGCCGCTGAAATATATTCCTATCAGAATTATCCCCTCTATTCTCATTGTGATGGGAATATCATAGCATGTGTATCTTAAATCCCGCTTACGAGTTGCCGAAGATTTTCTTAATTGAATCCTCATATGGCGGGCGGAGGATTCCGTGCTCGGTGATTATCCCGGTGATTAAGTCGTTATCGGTCACGTCAAACGCCGGGTTATAGATACTGATTCCCCTCGGCGCCATGCGCTCTTTATACCACATCTCGGTCACCTCGTCCGGGCTGCGCTCTTCAATCGGGATTTCCGCGCCGGTCGCGAGAGAAATATCAATTGTTGAGCTTGGCGCACAAACATAAAACGGAATGCCGTAATGCTTGGCGAGAATCGCGACGCCTGATGTACCGATTTTATTGGCGGCGTCGCCGTTGCGCGCAACTCTGTCACACCCGACGAGGATTAAATCAACGAGGCCGTTTTTCATGACGATTGACGCCATATTATCGCAGATGAGCGTTGTATTGATGCCGTTTTCATGCAGCTCATAACTCGTCAGGCGCGCTCCCTGGAGCAGCGGGCGGGTTTCATCGCAATAGACGCGCAGGTTCTTGACACCCGCCTCGGTTGCGAGGTAAATCGGCGCGGTGGCGGTGCCGTATCTCACGGTGGCAAGTGTGCCCGCATTGCAGTGCGTGAGAATCCCCATGCCGTCCTTTATCAAGGGCAAGCCGTGTTTTCCGATGGCCCTGCAGACCTCCGCGTCTTCGTCGCGGATTCTGATTGCCTCGTCATGCAAAACAGCGATAATTTCCCGCACGGGCTTATCCTTGCTCGCCGCAACACTGCGCTCCATTCTGTCCAGTGCCCAGAAGAGATTGACGGCGGTAGGACGGGCGGAAGCGAGGTATGCCTTTTTCTCCATGAAAGCCGCATAGAATTCATCATAGTTGTCCGCCTCAATCTCACGCGCGGCAAGATAAACTCCGATGGCGGCAGCAACACCGATAGCCGGCGCGCCTCGCACCTTGAGCTTATATATGGCGTCCCAAATCTCCTCCTGTGCTGTGAGCGTGAGCATTTTCGTCTCATTGGGCAGCAGGGTTTGGTCGATTATATACAATCCGTTCGCATTTTCATCTAAATCAACTGTGCTGAATTCTTCAATCCTCATTACCGCTCTCCTTTGTGATCTCCTGTGCGCGCCGCCTCTGCAGCTCAGCGACCTCGGCCTGCGTGAAAACATTCGCTTGCTTCAGAATATACTGTGAATAGAGCGTTATGCGTGCGTAATGCTCAAGCGCCTCCATGGCGTGCCACGCGAAGGTGAGGTCTCTCCCCCATGTCACGGCGCCGTGATTGGCGAGCAGCAAGCCGTTTCTGCCGCTGAGATACGGGATTATCCCATCTGAAAGCGCCGATGTGCCGGGCATGGCGTAAGGCATGACGGGTACGTCACCGAGAATCAGCACGGCTTCTGAAAGCGTGGGCTTGTCAAGCGGGATTCCCGCGACGGCAAACGATGTTGCGAACGCCGGGTGAGCATGGACGACAGCCCCGACATCGGGGCTGTTTTTGTATATCGCAAGGTGAATTTTCAGCTCGCTCGTGGGCATATATGTGCCTGAGAGGCGGTTACCGGATAAATCGCTTTCAATCAGCATTTCGGGCGTCATATGCCCCTTCGAGACATTCGTCGGCGTGGCTAGCACGCGGTTCTTGCCGATAAGGCAGCTGATATTGCCGTCATTCGCGGCAACGAACTCGCGGGCGTACATTCTCCTGCCGACTTCGATTATTTTACTGACCGCTTCGTTTCTGTCCATATATTCCGCCATGGTTTCTCCTCTTAAAAGAAATCGGTAAAGGCCACGTCAGGGATGTTGAGCTCTGTTATGAGCTCACCGAAACCATTATGCTCCAAGCTCAACTCCGTAACCGTGCCGCTGCCCTGATTAGCGGCAAAAAGCGCCGTTTCATCGGTGGAAAGCGCAATCATGCGCGGGTCATTGCCGAAGCACGGGAATTCAAGCATATTCGTGAGCCTGCCGTCTTCCTCAATATCAAGGCGATAGAGCATATCTATTCCGCGCACTGAGGCGAAAAGCGTTTTGCCGTCTTTTGTGATTTGGATTTCCGCGGCTATTGTGCTTTCTTCTTTGGGCAAGGTGAGTGAAATTTCGTCAATGTAAGTGAATGTTCCGTCGGCATAGTTGAAGCGCATAATTTTGCAGCCCAGCTCGGTTATCAGATACGCTTGCCCGTTCGGGTGGAATTTCAAATGGCGCGGGCCTTCGCCTGCCTTGATTTCCGTTTTGACGGCGCTGCTCTCTATTATCTCCCCCTGCGCGCCTGTTCTATATGAAAACAGGGCATTTACACCGAAATCAACGGCTATCAGGCGCTCATCGGGCGCAAAAAGCACCTCATGTGCGCGCGCTTGTGTTTGCCTCTTATGCGTGCTTTCGCCGCGGTGCTGAATATTTGAAAGCTCAGCGCCGAGGCTGCCGTCCTGATTCACGGCAAAAGCGATGATATTCCCTGCGGCATAATCCGCGCCGTATACCGCCGTACCCTGCGGATTCAGGCACACATGGCAGCACCCGCCGCCTGTGCCCGAGGCGCTGTTAATAAGCTCTGTGCCGCCTGTCGTGAGAATCCTGTGAGCTGAAATTACCGCGCGGGAATCATCTTCATTTGCGGCGTAGATTATCTTTTTTGAAGGGTGCAAAGCCAGAAACGACGGATTGACGCATGCGCTGTCCACCCCCAGCAGTTTCGNNTGCTGTGTCTACTCCCACCAATTCCGGTTTTCCTCCGCTCAAATCATAGCAGGAAATCCCGCCGCAACTCTCCTGATTATAGCCGCCGGTATAGAGATATTTTCCCATGTTTCCTCCTAATCGCTCACCTTCAGGCGAATCACGTTCCACGAGGCCTTGGCGAGCTTCACGTCAAATTCCGCGCCGTTGATTTTTGTATCCGCTGAACGGGGCTTAATGATTTCATTATTCGGGAGATTGACCGCGTTCAAATCGAAGCCCGCAAGCTCGATATGCTCAATCAGCGCGCATTTTCCGAAGCTGCGCATATCACAGCCGAGCAGCATGTCTTCCTCCAGACTGCGGTTGACGGCGAAAATCGTGACCTCGCCCTTTTCCGCGTTATAAACCGCGGTGCTTTCAAGATAAGGCACATCCGTGAAGTTACTGCCATCGTATTTATCTGAAGCCGTGACTGGATTCAGCGCCGTTCCGCGGCCGTAAAGCGACATGTGCATGAACGGCCAGTAAATTGACTGCCTCCATGCCGCGCCGCCCTTTTCTGTCATAACCGGAGCAATGACGTTCACAAGCTGCGCGAGGCATGCCATGCGAACCCTGTCTGAATGCTTTATCAGCGTGATGAGAAGCGTGGCGGCAACGAGGGCATCCTCAAAGGTATAGGTGTCCTCCACGAGCGGCGGAGCGATTCCCCACGGCTTGTTCTTCATGATGTCGTCGTCCTTTTGCAGCGAATGGTACCAAACATTCCACTCATCAAAGCTAATCATCATCTTCTTCGGGCTTCTCTTCTTTGCCTTGATGAAATCACAGACGGAAATCACGGTCTTGATGAAATCGTCCATGCGCAGGGCTTCGGCGAGGAAATCCTTGCTGTCAGTGCGCTTAGCGTAATATTGGTGCATTGAGATGAAATCCACATCGTCGTAGGTATGCTCAAGCACGGTGGCCTCCCATGCGGGGTATGTCGGCATTTCGGAATTTGAGCTGCCGCAGCTGACGAGCTGGATTGACGGGTCTACCTGACGCATGGCCTTGGCAGTTTCATTTGCGAGCCTGCCGTATTCCTCCGCAGTCTTGTGCCCAAGCTGCCACGGGCCGTCCATCTC
>DBCZ01000072.1:30276-30446 GCA_002293315.1 Ruminococcaceae bacterium UBA945 | reverse complement strand
TTGACTGCCATCATCATCTCGGTATTCGCTTTTTTGCACCACCGCGCGAATTCATCCACGCCAACCTCGTTGGTTTCAATCGTCCTCCACGCCAAATCCAGCCTGCGCGGACGCGAGGCAACCGGGCCCACGCCGTCTTCCCAGTTATAATTCGAGACGAAATTTCCGCC
>DBCZ01000072.1:13039-30214 GCA_002293315.1 Ruminococcaceae bacterium UBA945 | reverse complement strand
GGTGTAAACCGCGCGGCCGAGATGCTCGATAAACGAGCCGTAGATACGCTCGTCTATTTCGGCAAGCTTGTATGATTTATCAATTACCATTTTAGATTTTAACATAAATTCGCCCTCCTTTTGGTTGATGTTATTCTATCAGAATTTAGCTGTTAAATCAATCCGAAAAGCCAATTGACAATTGAGAGTTGATAATGGATAATGGATAAATAATGGGGAGTGACGATTCGGCGCTCCGATAAGCGAATTCAGCTGTTTGAAAGGGGAAATATGAACAATAACATCAAAGCCGATATAGAGCAGGGCAAAACGGCTCTTGGCATTGAACTGGGCTCGACGCGTATTAAGGCCGTGCTGATTGACAGCCGCTTTGACGCCGTAGCCACAGGAGGCTTCAGCTGGGAGAACCGGCTGGAAAACGGCGTCTGGACTTACCGCCTTGATGACGTCTGGGCGGGCGTACAGGAGAGCTTTCGCGCACTTTGCGCCGATGTGCGGGAAAAACACGGCGTGGAGCTTGAGAATATCGGTAAAATAGGGATTTCGGGCATGATGCACGGCTATCTCGCCGTTGACAATAACGGTGAATTGCTGACGCCGTTCAAGACATGGCGCAACACCGACACCGAAGAGGCCGCAAAGCTACTGACGGCTGAATTCGGCGTGAATGTTCCGATAAGATGGACGGTCTCTCACCTCTTTCAGGCGGTAATGAACAGCGAGCCTCACGTGAACGAAATCTGCTTCGTGACTACGCTTGCGGGCTATGTGCACTACAAGCTCACAGGCGAAAGGATACTCGGCGTCGGCGAGGCCTCGGGCGTGTTCCCCATAGACAGCACGAGCAATGATTATAATCAGGATATGATTGATAAATTTGATAAATTGATTGATAAAAAATATCCTTGGACGCTTAGGGATATATTCTTTGAAGTGAAGCCTGCCGGAAGCTATGCGGGCGACCTCACCGAAGAGGGCGCTGCTTTGCTTGACCCAACTGGCAAACTTAAGGCAGGAATCCCGCTCTGCCCGCCGGAGGGCGATGCCGGCACGGGAATGGTTGCGACGAACAGCGTAGCCGAGCGCACGGGGAACGTCTCCGCCGGCACCTCGATTTTTGCCATGATGGTGCTGGAGAAAGCTCTCTCGGGGGTTTACCCTGAAATTGATATGGTCACCACGCCGGCGGGAAAGCCAGTGGCGATGGTTCACTGCAATAACTGCACATCTGACATTGACGCGTGGGTGAGGCTGCTTTCCGAGGCTATCGGCGGCTTTGCAGACGGCGCGGCAAAAGCGGATATTTATGATTTCTTCTACAAAAAAGCCCTTGAGGGCGAAGCGGACGCGGGCGGGATTCTCTCCTATAATTATCTTTCCGGCGAGCCGACCACAGGCTTTGACGAGGGGCGGCCATTGCTTCTGAGATTGCCGGACGCCGAGCTGAGCCTTGCGAATTTTGCGCGCAGCCTCATATATTCAGCCATGGCGACCCTGAGAATAGGCATGGACATTCTGAAAGAGCGCGAGGGCTTTTCGCTCTCCGAGCTGCTGGGGCACGGCGGATTCTTCAAGACAGAGGGCGTCGGGCAAAGGCTGATGGCGGCAGCGCTGGGGGTGTCTATTTCAGTAATGGAATCCGCCGGAGAGGGCGGCGCGTGGGGCATTGCGTTGCTTGCGGCTTACCTCGATTACAGCGATGAAAGCCTCGAGGCTTTCCTAGAGAGAAGAGTGTTCTCAAGAAACGCTGCGGTGAAAGTAGTGCCGGACAGCACGGAGGAAGAAGGCTTTAATCTTTTCCTTGAGCGATATAAGCGCGGGCTCGCGATAGAGCGAAGCGCCGTGGAGAACACATAAAAAAGAGCGCCTTACGGCGCTTCTTTTTATGCGTCTTTCTTGCGGGTTTGCGAGAAGTCAATGCTGCCGTCGGGCAGAAGCAGAATTCCCTCATTCTCGGGGCTTTCGGCGAAATAGCTTTCGTCGCAGTAAATCGGATAGAAAACGCAGGCTTCTCTTATATAATTCTCAAGTGAAGTTAGGATGTTTATATCAAACATTGAGAGCTTCAGGCGTTCGTCAAAATCAGGGTTATTAAGCAGGCGCGGAGATGCAGTCGAGTCAAATTGCTTCAGAACGTCCAGTGGAAGCGTGCCGTTTGAGCGCAGGGTATAGAGCGCGGCCTGATAATTGCCGTTAATTATCCGGCTTTCATACTCATCAGCGGGAAGCGGCTCGATGTTGAAAGCATTGCCAAGGGAAGCGTTCCACGCGGTTATAACTGCATTGGCGAGGCTTTGCGAAAGCTCATCATCGGGGCAAATAACGGTGATGGAAGGGATTCGCTCAATTTCAAGCTGTGCGAGGGTGGTTTCAATGGTGTTTTGCAGGAATTGGTCGGCCTCGGGATAGCTGAACGATACATACCTCTCTCCGCCCCACGTGATATTCGGGGGCATTATGCATGTCGCCTCAGTCAGCGTGGCGGGGATTCTCGACATAAGCGCCTGGCGGTCAATGCTCTTCATATAGACGGCACGAAGCGCCTCGCTTTCAAGAGAAACCTCGCTGTAGCCGTCATCTAAAATAACGTTGGCAGTCGGGTTCATTATGACTCCGCAGAGGCAGTCTTCAATCGCCTGTATTTTACAGCCGGCGCCTTCCATCTCCGCGGCACTTTCTTCCGCGATGCCGAGAATTTCAACATCGCCATTTTGCAGTGCGATGAGCGGCTCTTCCCTGTAGCCTTCTTCGTCGCTCATCAGCATTCTCACGCCTGCAGGAGCAACCGAATGCTCTCCGCGGTAATTGTTGGTGCGCGCGAGGTCGATGTATTTTTCCTTTTCCCACGAATAATTCGTTTTGAACGTGAACGGGCCGTTTGCAAGAGTATACACGCAGTCAAGCCCGTAATAGCCCTCTGTGCTGTGGAAGAACGCCTCATTGCAGGGCATGAAGCGAGGTGAAGCGGTCAGCGCGGGGAAATCAGCGTAGCTGTGTTCCAGCTCGAAAACCACGGTTTTCTCGTCCTTGGCATATACGCCCAAGCTTTCAGCAGAGGCTTCGCCGGAATTCACAGCAACCGCGTTTTTTATAATGAAAAGCTCGTCAATGGCCGTCGCCTTGGTTGCGGGGTCAAGCGCGCGGCGAATGCCGAAGACGAAATCCTCCGCAGTGACGGGCTGCCCTTCGCTCCACTTTGCGTCATCGCGCAAGGTGAATTCAAAAACTGAGGCGTCAGCATTCTGCCGCCATTCATTTGCGACGCCCGGGAGCGCCTCGCCGTCTTCACCGATTCTGCAAAGCCCCTCAAAAACCGCGTTAATCACAGTGAATTCCGATTCATTCACGGCTGTCTGCGGGTCAAGCGAATAAACATTGCCTTCAAGAAGATGCGTGAGCTCGGCATCGACTTTATATGGGCTGCACGCTGAAAAGGACAGCGCAATAAGCGCTGCCGACAGTAAAAGAGAAAGTATTTTTTTAACGTTTATGCCCAGAGAATTCATTGAATCACCTATCAGATAGCTTAGGCATAGTATAACACGGTTATGGACAATTGACAATAAGCGTAGCAACGCAGATAATTAACAATTATCCATTGATTGTAATGTGCGGGCAGGCATGGAAATCCGCACCTATATGCGAATTGTCAATTGTCCATTAAGAGTAGAGACCACCGTTTCGGTTGCCCTCAAATTCATTCCTTCACGTCCAGCATAAGCTCTTTGAAATCCGCCGGTTCGCTGGTGTTCACGCGCCTGATGTCCGCTATGAGCTCCTCGACGTCAGCTTCTTCTGTCGCCCAGCTTGTGCAGAAACGGACGCAGGTATGCTTTTCGTCGACAATCGCCCAGGTGGAATAGACATATTTCTCTCCGAGCTTGGCTATGACGTCGTTTCGCATAATCGGAAATTGCTGGTTCGTCGGCGACTCTGCCAGAAGCTTCAAGCCCATCTCCTTGCAGGCGTCAGCTATTTTATACGCCAGCTCGTTTGCTCGCCGTGCAATATCAAAATAGAGGTTATCCGTAAATAAAGCCTTAAACTGAATGCCGAGAAGCCTGCCCTTAGCGAGCATTCCGCCTTTTTGCTTGATAATATAGCGGAAATCCCCTTTCAGCTCATCGTTTATGATTACAACTGCCTCACCCATAAGCGCGCCGACCTTCGTGCCGCCGATATAGAAAGCATCACAGAAATCGCACATATCCGAAAGCGTGACGTCATTGCCGCGCGCGGTCAAGCCATAGCCCAGCCGGGCGCCGTCCGCAAAGAGAACAAGCCCCCATTTATCGCAGACCCTGCGTAAATCGGCAAGCTCCTGCTTGGAATAAAGCGCGCCGTTTTCCGTCGGGAATGAGATATAAACCATCTTCGGCTTGACGATATGCTCAAAGGCCTCGTCCTCAGCATGCCGCTTACAGGCTTCCTCCACCTGCCGCCAGTTGATTTTCCCGTCCGCACCGCCGTCAACTGCAAGAATCTTATGCCCTGTGGCCTCAACGGCACCTGTCTCATGTACGTTGATATGCCCGCTTGAAGCTGAGAGCACGCCCTCGTGCGGGCGCAAAGCATGGCTGATTACCATGAGGTTCGCCTGTGTCCCGCCCACGACGAAATGCACATCTACATCCTCACGTGCGCAGGCTTTTTTTATAAGCTTCCGAGCCTCGGCGCAGATTTCATCTTCGCCATAGCCGACATACTGCTGCATATTTGTCTCATTCATGAGTGCCATCACGGCAGGGTGCGCGCCCTCGTTATAATCGCAGTTAAAAAGTTTCATGCAATCCTCTCTTAATCAATGTCGGTTTGGATAATCATTCATTGCCCATTGCCTTTAACGGAGCGCCGAGGTCGTCGCTCCCTACGTAGGGCAATGCCTACTAGAGATAAAACACACGTCGCTTCGCGCCACCCCGCTGGGCAACGCCTCTTTACAAAAGAGGGTAAAAATCCTTTGCCCTTAACGCCCTTAATTATTAATTATCAATTATCAATTGTCAATTGTCCTTGTCGGCTTCCGGCATAAGTTCTGCCGCCATAACCTCTAGAATTTCCTCAAGCTTCAGGACATCTTCACCGGAGAAGCGTTCTCTCACGCGGTTCATGACAGTGTCAAGGTAATTCGCGGAGACATCGTTGTAAGCGTGAAATTTACCCGTAACGCGCAGAAAGAATTCGCGCTTGTCTTCCTGCGAGCGCTCCTTCGTCACATAGCCTTTTTTAATTAGGTTTTGCACCTTGTATGCCGCATTCGCCTGTGAAATTTTAACGAAGCGCGCAAACTCAGCTATCGTAGGCTCTTCAAGCGCTCCGATAACCTCCACACAGAAGGTCTCAACGGCTGTGAGGCTGGCCTCACGCGTCTCGAAGCGGCTGAAAATGCTTCTGTAAAAATTGAGCTTGAATTTATTATATACGATTCGAAAGCGCCGCTCAAGAGATTTCTCAATTACTTCGGTCATCTTACTCCTCCGCGTCCTTAATGATGAATGTGAATTCGGCTTTGCAGGCGAGCTCTCCCTCCACCTTGGCTACGGCCTCGCCCACGCCAACAGGACCTCTTCTTTTCGTGAGGCGGCACTCCATTTCGAGCACGTCACCCGGCACCACCTGCCTGCGGAACTTCACTTCCTTGAAGCCGCCGAACAGCACAAGCTTGCCCTTGTTCTCGGGCTCTGTGAGAATGGCGACGGCGCCTGTCTGCGCCAATGCCTCGACGATAAGCACGCCTGGCATTACGCTTTTCTCGGGGAAATGCCCGAGAAAGTGCATTTCATTCGCGGACACACATTTTATCCCTTTTGCCCAGCTTCCGGCCTCTCCGTCGATGATTTTATCCACGAGCAGAAACGGATATCTGTGCGGTATTATCTCTCTGATTTCATCATTTGAAAATTTAAGCATATTATTCTCCTTAAAGGCTCATTCAGCCATCATAACGCGAGATGACAATCGACGCATTATGCCCGCCGAAGCCGAGTGAATTTGAAAGCGCGTGCCTGATTTCCATCTCCCTGCCGGTGTTCGGAATAATATCGAGGTCACAGTCCGGGTCAGGCTCTTTGTAGCCGATTGTCGGCGGGGCGAAGCCGTGCTTCACCGCCATCGCGCAGGCAATCGCCTCAACCGCACCAGCCGCACCGAGCAGATGCCCCGTCATTGATTTAGTTGAACTCATCGCGGCTTTATAGGCATGGTCGCCGAGAGCCGTCTTAACGGCGATGGTCTCACCCTTATCGTTGAGCGGCGTAGAAGTGCCGTGAGCGTTGATATAATCTATATCGGCGGGGTTTAACCCGGCGTCTTCTATCGCAAGAGTCATGGCTCTCGCGCCGCCCTCTCCGCTCGGCTCCGGCGCGGTGATGTGATATGCGTCACAGGTTACGCCATAGCCCGTGAGCTCGGCGTAAATCTTCGCGCCTCTCGATTTCGCGTGCTCAAGCTCCTCAAGCATAAGAACCCCTGCGCCCTCGCCCATCACGAAGCCGCTTCTTTCCTTATCAAACGGGGTTGACGCGCGGGTAGGGTCTGTTCCCTCGTACAGAGCTTTCATCGAGGTGAAGCCTCCCACGCCGAGAGGCGTGAGGCAGCTTTCGGTTCCGCCTGCCATCATGACGTCTGCATAGCCGTGGCGAATCATGCGCATGGCGTCGCCGAGGGCGTTGTTGCCGCCTGCACAGGCAGTCACCGTTGCCGAGCAATGCCCCTTAAAGCCCGAATTTATGGCAATTCTCCCCGCCGCCATATTTATAATCGTCATGGGGATATAGAACGGCGAAACTCTGTCAAAGCCCTTCTCCATGCCCCTGCTGTATTCTCTCTCAGTAACCGGCAGACCGCCTATGCCCGCCGAAACAATCACGCCGCAACGGTTCATATCGGCATTATTGGATATTATGCCGCTGTCTTTGAGGCATTCGTCTGCGGCGATGACGCCCAGCGCTGTGAATCTGTCCATTTTGCGAAGGTCTGCGGCTTTGATATAGTCTTCAAGATTTATATCTGCCTCGGCACTGACCTTCACTTTGCTTTCCTTAGCGTCAAACGCCTTGATGAAATCTATGCCGGACCTTCCGGATTTGAGGCTTGCCCAGAAATCCGCCGTGTTATTCCCGATGGGCGTAACGGCGCCCATGCCTGTTATCACTACTCTTTTGTTCATACGTTATTTTTCCTTTCAGCAAAAATGAAAATTACATCGCCATGCCGCCGTCTACGCAAATTACCTGCCCCGTGATATACGCCGCTTCCTCGGAAGCGAGGAAAGCCACTGTATTGGCGACGTCCTGCGGGCTGCCGAGCTTTGCGAGGGGTATGGCGCTCATCATGCTCGCCTTCACCTCATCGGAGAGAACCGCCGTCATGTCTGTTTCGATGAAGCCCGGGGCGATTGCGTTTACCGTAATACCCCTGCGGCCGAACTCCTTCGCCGCGGTTTTCGTCAGGCCGATTATCCCCGCCTTGCTGGCGGCGTAATTTGCCTGCCCGATGTTGCCCATAAGCCCGATAACGCTTGAAATGCTGATGATTCTGCCCGCCCTCTGACGCTGCATGATTCTGCCGGCAAGCTTCGTGCAGTTAAATGTGCCCTTGAGATTGACGTTAATCACGGCGTCAAAATCCTCGGGGGTCATCTTCGCGATGAGCATATCGCGCGTGATTCCCGCGTTGTTGACGAGAATGTCAACGGTTTCAAATTCGGCCTTCGCGCGCTCGAAGAGCTTTTCGCAGTCTTCAAACTTCGTGACATCTCCCTCAACCGCGACGCATTTCACGCCCAGCGCCTCGCAGGCTTCAACTGTGGCTTTAACTTCTTCCGGCGGGCCGATGTAATTGGCGACGATATTCGCGCCCAGCGCCGCCAATGTCTGTGCGATAACCTTGCCTATTCCCCTGCTTGCGCCCGTTATAACCGCCGTTTTTCCCTTAATGCTCATGGTTTTCTCCTTTTAGCTCATTTATCACTTTTTCAAAATCTTCAACCGTCTCGATTGAGAGCGTTTTAATCTCCGGGCAGGTTTTCTTCACGAAGCCTGAAAGCACCTTGCCCGGGCCGATTTCAACCGCTGTGTCCACGCCGAAAGTGTGAAGTCTCTCTATGCTTTTGCCAAAGAGAACAGGAGACTGCACCTGCCTTACAAGCAGCTGTGCGATATTCTCCGAGGGCTGCAATATATCCGCCGTAGTGTTGAAAACCACGGGAATTTCCATGTTCCCAAAGTGAACACTCTCAAATTTCTCCCCGAGCAGCTCACCCGCCTTTTTCATGAGCGGCGTGTGGAACGGCCCGCTCACATTGAGCGGCAGAACCCGCTTCGCGCCCGCCTCTTTTAACAGCTCCGCGGCTCTGTCGGCAGCCTTGCTTTCTCCGCCTATCACCACCTGCCCCGGGCAATTGAAGTTCGCCGCCCAGACGTTTCCGCCCGCTTCGGCTGTCACGCGGGCTGCTTCCTCATCGGAAAGCCCTAAAACGGCATACATCTTGCTTTCCATACCCGCCGTTGTTTCATGCATCACTTTGCCCCTGAAGGCTAGCAAGTCAAGAAGCGTGCTCTCGTCAAACACTCCCGCCGAATAGAGGGCGTTATACTCGCCCAGCGAAAGCCCGGCGGAATAATCTGGCGTAATCCCGCGCTCCTTGAGCAGCTTCGTCACCGCCATGGCAAAGGCCGCCATGCAGGGCTGTGTGTTGGAGGTACATGACAGCTCCTCAAGCGAGCCTTCAAAGCAAAGCTTTTTGATGCTCACGCCTGAAACGGGCGTATCGAAAACCTCTCTGATTTGCGGGAAGTTTTCATAGAAATCCTTTCCCATGCCAACTCTTTGGCTGCCCTGACCTGCATATAAAAATGCGAGTTTCATGCTTTTCTCCTCAGAATTTAAGATTGGCATTCAGATTTTTGAACGCCGTTTCGCAATCGGTCATCAAAGCTTTGAGAATTTCCGCGACGGGTTTTCTCTCGCTGACGAGCCCCGCGACCTGACCCGCCATGAGCGAGCCGTTCGAGGTGTCGCCGTCGTACACGGCTTTGCGCAGACTGCCGAGCGTGAATTCTTCAAGCTCCTCTCTGCCCGCGCCCTCTTTTTCACGTTTAAGATACTCACGTGCCATCTTATTCTTGAGAATGCGCACGGGCACGCCGCCGATTCTCCCAGTGACAGTGGTATCTGTGTCTTTCGCCTCGATTATCGCGTTCTTATAGTTCTCGTGAATTGGGCATTCATCCGCGGTAAGGAGCGCCGTGCCAATCTGCACGCCGCACGCGCCGAGCGCGAACGCCGCAAGCAGCTGCCTGCCCGTGGCGATGCCGCCTGCCGCGACGACGGGAATGCTCACCGCGTCGATTACCTGCGGCGTGAGCGCCATTGTCGTCAGCTCGCCGATATGCCCGCCGGCCTCTGTACCCTCCACGATGAGAGCGTCTGCCCCGGCTTTTTCCATTCGCCTTGCTATGCCGACGCTCGGTATAACAGGCAGAACCGTAATGCCCGCCTCTTTCCACGCGGGAATATACTTGCCCGGGTTGCCGGCGCCAGTCGTTATGATTTTCACGCCCTCTTCAATTACCATCTGCGCGATTTCATCCGCCTGCGGATGCATAAGCATGATATTGAAACCAAAGGGCTTATCCGTGAGCTCTTTGGTCTTGCGGACAGTCTCACGCAGAGCATCACAGCTGAAGCCGCCCGAGGAAATCTGACCCAGCCCGCCCGCGTTTGATACGGCTGAAGCAAATTCTGCCGTGCCGATGTTCGCCATGCCGCCTTGAATAATCGGGTACTCTATACCCAAAATGTCTCTTAAATCCATGTTTTTCTCCTTATACTGTGAGATAGATTGCGCCGTAGGTAAGCCCGCCGCCGAAGCCCGCGATAACCACCTTGGCGCCCTCTTTCAGCTTGTTTGCCTTATTCATCTCGTCAAGCAAAATCGGAATGCTCGCCGCCGAGGTATTGCCTGTTTTATCTATATTCATCGGGAATTTCCCGATGGGAACCTTAAGCTTTTTCGCCGCTGAGGCGATTATCCTCTCGTTCGCCTGATGCAAAACGAAGTAGTCTATTTCACTCGCCTGAACGCCGGCTTTATTCAGCACTTCTGTGATGCTTTTCGCCGAACACTCCACAGCAAAGCGAAAAACGTCACTGCCCGCCATTTTGAGAAAGGCGGGTTCCTCGGCTTCCCTTCTGACGAACGGGTTTTCGTTAAGCATCGCCGACGGGCTTGCAAGCGCCTCGTCGTCTCCTCGCGCGCCGGTTGAAAAGAAAAATTCCTTGGTTTCATCCGCCTTGATTACCGCCGCGCCGGCGCCGTCACCGAAGAGAATGCAGGTGCTTCTGTCAGTAAAATCAATAATGCGCGAAATCACCTCCGCACCGATAATCAGTGCCGCACCGCCGGAGCCTTGCAAAAGAGCACGCGCCGTTATGAGCGAATAGACAAACCCGCTGCACGCGGCGTTGAGGTCGAAGGCAAGAATATCTTCCGGCAAGGCCAAATCCCGCTGAATCAAGCATGCCATCGAGGGCGTGAAATTATCAGCCGTGAGCGTCGCGAAGATTACTAGCTTAATTTCCGCCTTATCTATCCCCGCAGTTTGAATAGCCTCGTTCGCGGCGATGGTGGCCATGCTCAAATTCGTCTCACCGTCGGCAAAATGGCGCGAGCCAATGCCTGTTCTGGAGCGAATCCACTCATCGTTGGTGTCGATTCTCTCTGCGAGCATGTCGTTTGTCACTGCCGTTGGCGGTAAGAAGCTGCCCGTGCCCAGAATTTTGATTCCCATTGCTCTCTCCTATATTCTGCCTATTTTTCGGAATTTTTCATATCTCTCATCTATAAGCGTATCCGTGTCTTTTTCCATGAGAACGCGCAGCTCTTCTGCGATTACCTCGCGCAGTGCCGCGATTATCATTTGGGGGTCGTTTTCCGCACCGCCGTCAGGCTCGGGAATAATTTCATCCGTTATGCCGAATTCATATAAGTCATGCGCAGTGAGCTTCATGACTTCGCAGGCCTCGTCACTGCGCTTGGCGTCTTTCCAGAGGATTGTCGCGAAGCCCTCCGGCGAGAGGATTGAATAGACGGCGTTTTCAAGCATGATTATCCTGTCTGCCACGCCGAGCGCCAGCGCTCCGCCCGAGCCGCCCTCGCCCGTAACTATGGCGATGACGGGTGTTTTCAGATTACTCAGAGTGTAGAGGCAATTCGCAATGGCCTCGCCCTGACCGCGCGCCTCGGCCTCTTTGCCGGGGTAAGCGCCGGGTGTATCTATGAACGTAATCAGCGGCCGGTGGAATTTCTCTGCCTGCAAGGCCGCGCGGCGGAATTTGCGGTAGCCTTCAGGGTTGGGCATTCCGAAGCGCACGGCTACGTTTTCTTCTAAATCTCTGCCCTTGACATGCCCTGCCACCGTGACGGGAATCCCTTCAAAGAGAGCAATTCCGCAGGAGATGGCTGAGTCGTCGCCGTATTGCCTGTCTCCATGCACCTCAAAGAAACCCTCAAAGAGATTCTCACTGTAAAACTTGAAGTTGGGGCGCTGCGGGCTTCTCGCCATGAGAACTCTTTCACGCGGCGTGATGTTCTTCTCTTTTGCCTGGAATAATCCACGGGGTAAAATCGGCCTCATCTTCTTGCACCCCCTTTCCTATGAAGCTTCAAGAGCTGCGCGAGGGTTTCACGCAGTTGCTTTCTTTCTATGACCGCGTCAGCGAAGCCGTGCTCCAGCTGGAACTCCGAAAGCTGAAAGCCATCGGGAAGCTTTTCGCCTATCGTCTGCTCTATAACGCGCGGACCCGCAAAGCCTATCAGCGCCTTTGGCTCGGCCAGGATAATATCACCGAGCGAGGCAAAGCTCGCCGTCACGCCACCCGTCGTGGGGTGTGAGAGGACAGAAATAAACAGCCCTCCGTTATCCGAATGCCGCTTCACCGCGGCACTTGTTTTTGCCATTTGCATGAGAGAAAAAATGCCCTCCTGCATTCTTGCGCCGCCGCTGGACGCAAAAACGATGAGCGGAAGCTTCGCCTCCGCGGCATATTCCGCCGCGCGCGTCACCTTTTCGCCGACCGCAGTGCCCATGCTGCCCATTAGGAAGCGAGTATCAAAAACCACCGCAACAGCCCTGTGGCCTCCGATTTTTCCCTTTGCGCAGACGCAGGCGTCGTCAAGGCCTGTTTTGGCCTTCAGCTCGCCGAGCTTAACTTTATACCCGGGAAAGCCGATAGGGTTCTTCGCTTCAATGTCCGCGAAAAGCAGCTCATGCTCTCCGTCGTCATAAATGCTTTGAAGGCGTTTATCCGCCGGCATGGGGAAATAATGCCCGCAATGCTCACAGATATACATGCTGTTTTGCAGCTCGGCATCATCTGTTTTCGCACCGCATGCAGGGCATTCCACTCCCTCAATCTTGGGTTTTCGCGCAGTTGCATCGCGGAAAGCCTTGAGCAAATTGAGCTTCATCTTTCGGCTTTCGAAAATTTCACTTTCCTTGGCCATGTTTTGATTATTATCCATAAATCACCTATAGCATTCTGTCTTTTTCAAGCGGCCGGAGCAGCTCGCCGAGATTCTCTTCTATAAACGAGGTGTTGTACTTCCCTTTGATGAAATCGGGGCTGTAGAGAATCATGTACAGCAGACCGAGGTTTGTCTTGACGCCCTGCGCGATGAATTCCTCCAGCACCCTCCGCATACGCAGCAGTGCCTCGTTTCTCGTCGCTCCATGAACGATAATCTTCGCGATCATTGAATCGTAGAACGGGCTTATTGTACAGCCGGAATAGAGCGCCGTATCCACGCGCACGTCAAAGCCGCCGGGTATGTGCAGATAGTTGATTTTCCCCGGGCATGGCATGAAATTGTTTTCCGGGTCTTCCGCTATCAGGCGGCATTCAATCGCGTGACCGTTCATTTTCACGTCGCTCTGAGTATATTTCAGCTTCAGGCCCGAGGCTATGCGAAGCTGCTCACGCACTATATCTATGCCCGTGACCATCTCCGTGACGGGGTGCTCGACCTGAATGCGGGTGTTCATCTCAATGAAATAAAAGCTGCCGTCTTCCGCAAGGACAAACTCAACCGTGCCCGCGTTTGTGTAGCCCGCACCTTTGGCGGCGTTGACCGCGGCCTCCCCCATTCTTTTGCGCTGCTCTTCATTTATCGCCTTCGAGGGGGATTCCTCAATGAGCTTCTGGTTTCTGCGCTGAATTGAGCATTCTCTCTCACCGAGGTGAATGACATTGCCGTGTTCATCCGCCAAAATCTGCACCTCTATATGACGAGGGTTGACGATTAGCTTTTCGATATATACGTCATCGTCCGAGAAATTCGCAAGAGCCTCCGCCTTAGCGGTCTCGAACGCCTCCTTGATTTCCTCGGCTGTATGCGCCAGGCGCATGCCCTTTCCGCCACCGCCGCTTGACGCCTTGATTAAAACCGGGTAGCCGAGCTTTTCGGCTGTTTCCGCCGCTTCCTCGGTTGTCTCCACGACACCGTCTGAACCCGGCACTACGGGCACTGCGTATCTCTGCATCAGCTCTCTTGCGGCGCTCTTGTTGCCGAGCCGCTCTATCACATCTGCCTCCGGACCGATAAACTTCAGCCCGCATTCCTTAACCCTGCGCGCAAAAGTCGGGTTCTCCGAAAGAAAGCCGAAGCCCGGGTGCACGGAATCACAACCCGTTTTAACCGCCGCGGAGAGGATATTATCCATATTCAGATAGCTTTCCGTCGCGCGGGCAGGACCGACACAAATCGCCTCCGTCGCGAGAATTGTGAACAACGCGCCTCTGTCCTCTTCGGAATAAACAGCTACGGTGTCTATGTTCATCTCGCGGCAGGCTCTTATTATGCGCACGGCGATTTCGCCCCTGTTCGCAATCAAAACCTTTTTTAACATGGTTTCTCCTATGCCTCTTTTATGTAAATCAGTTCTTGGTCAAACTCCGCAAGCTGCCCATTATCAAAGTGGATTGCCGTCACCGTGCCGTCGCAGGGCGCTTTGATTTCGCTGAACATCTTCATCGCCTCGATAAGGCACAGCACGTCGCCTGCCTTGACCTTGCCGCCCACGTTGACGAACGGCTCCTCGCCCTCCGCCTTTGCGCGGTAAAGCGTGCCGACAAGCGGCGCCTTCACTACGGCTATGCCCTCCATGCTCTCGGCAGGCGGGCTTGTTTCCGTCGGTACAGCAGCCGGCGAAGCAGCCGGCGCGGCGATTTGCATTACCTCGCGCGGCAACGATTTTTTGAGAGATATTTTCAAATCCCCCTCCTCTACCTTAAGTGAGGCGAGCGAGGAATCCTCAAGCGCCCTCATGAGTTCTTTAATAAGCTTCAAATCCATAATTCTCTCCATGGTCGAAAATAATATACTCAAAAAATTTTAAGCATATTTTACCATTTTAAAGCCTTTTGTGCAAGGCTTTTTCTTTGCGGCGCGGAATTTTACAAATAACCATTGAAACTATTTTGGTATTATGGTATAATTATTTATTACTGTAAGCTTGCAGATTTCATATTGAATTTTACGATTAGCTGAATGTGGATTATTCCCCTTAGACGGGGGCATGATTTTATGTTCGGTCAAATTTGCGTACGCGGAAAATGCGGTTTCAATGAATTCCCGCATATTTCGCTGAAGGAGAATGTTATGATTGAGCTGAAGCAAATCAACAAGACCTTCAAAGTGGCAAAGAGGAACGCGGGCTTCAAAGAGGCTGCGAAAGCTCTTTTCAGGCGGGAATACACTTATATTGAGGCTCTCAAGGACGTGAGCTTCACCATTAATGACGGCGAAATGATAGGCTATATAGGGCCGAACGGCGCGGGAAAAAGCAGCTCGATAAAGATTATGAGCGGCATTCTCACGCCGGACAGCGGAGAGTGCCGAATAAACGGGCTTGTGCCGTGGAAGGACAGAAAAGAGCATTCACAGCAGATTGGCGTGGTTTTCGGACAGCGCAGTCAGCTTTGGTGGGACGTGCCTATAATCGATTCATTTGAATTGATACGGGATATTTACAAGGTGGAAGAAGCCGAGTATAAGAGAAACCTCGATGAGCTCACAGAGCTTCTTGATTTGGCGGAGATAGTTCGCACGCCTGCAAGGCAGCTGAGCCTTGGGCAGAGAATGCGCTGTGAGATTGCCGCTTCTCTGCTGCACAGCCCGAAGGTGCTTTTTCTGGACGAGCCGACTATAGGTCTTGACGCCGTTTCAAAGATAGCTGTGAGGGATTTCATTAAGAAAATCAACCGGGAAAGCGGCACCACCGTAATACTTACAACACATGACATGAACGACATTGAGGCGCTGACAGAGCGGATTTTACTCATCGGCAAGGGGCAGATTTTGCTGGACGGCTCGCTCGACGAGTTGAAAAAAACAAATTCACCCTATAAAACGCTGACGCTTGATTACACAGCCGGAGGCTTTGCCGAAACGGCGGGAATCTCCGTGCTTGAGAAATATGACGGCAGAACTGTATTCAGGATTGACACGAGCATAATCAGTGTTTCAGAGGCTATAACTCTGCTTTCGGCGCATGCAGAAATAAAGGATGTGTCTGTCGAAGGAAATTCCATCGACGATGTGGTGGTTTCGCTATATAAAGAGTTTGAGATATGAGAACAAAACATGGGGCTCTATGTAGGGGCAGGTTTCCATGCCTGCCCGCACAGAAGTGTAACTGAGAAAGGAGCAATATGAAAAAATATTTATCTTTCTTCAGAATTCGTTTCATCGCAGGGCTGCAATATCGCGCGGCGGCTATCGGTGGGTTGGCCACGCAGTTTGCGTGGGGCTTTATGTATCTGCTGATGTTTCAGGCGTTCTACCGCTCTGACCCCTCCTCTATCCCGATGCCTTATGAGCAGCTTGCTTCATACATATGGCTTCAGCAGGCGTTTTTGGTGCTTTTCATGACATATGCCTATGACAGAGAGCTCATTGAAAGCATCAAGCAGGGCGGAATAGCGTATGAGATGGTGCGCCCCGCAGACCTTTATTTCATGTGGCTGACAAAGGATTTAGCCAAACGGACGGCAGGGGCGTTCCTGCGCTGCTCGCCGATTCTCATTGTCGCAGCGCTTTTACCCGCACCGTTCGGCATGAACCTGCCTGCCTCTCCTATGGCCTTTATAATGTTTTTGCTCACGCTGATTCTCGGCACGCTATGCTCCGCCTCATTCGTAATTTTGCAATATATCACGGTTTTTTATACGATGTCAGACGGAGGCATACGCTCGATTAGCATTGCGCTGTCAGAGCTGCTCGTGGGCGGCCTCGTGCCGCTGACCTTCTTCCCTGACGGAATCAGGCAGGTGGTTGAGCTTTTACCCTTTGCGTCAATGCAAAACGTACCCCTGCGCGTGTATTCGGGTAACCTTGCCGGGCAGGAGATGGTTTTCGCCGCACTTTTACAGGTTTTCTGGTGCACTGTGATGATTGGCGGCGGGTATCTGCTTATGGGGCATGCGAAGAAACGAGTTGTCGTTCAAGGAGGCTGATATGAGATTATACAGGAAATATTTCTCAATGCACCTCAGGGGGCAGATGGAGTATAAGGCAAGCTTTGTCATGACGCTTTTCGGGCAATTCTTCGTGGCGTTTTCTGTAGTGGCGGCGATGTACATCATCTTTGAGCGCTTTCATCTGGTGGACGGCTTTTCGTTCGAAGATGCGCTGATTTGCTTCGCAGTTGTAGGCATGGGACATGCCTTCTGCGAGGCGTTCGTCAGGGGCTTTGACCACTTCCCGCAGATGATAAGCAACGGCGAGTTTGACAGGATTCTCGTGCGTCCGAGAGGCATAATCTTTCAGGTGCTGGCGACGAAGATGGATTTCACGCGGCTCGGCAAGCTGATTCAAAGCGCCGTGGTGCTCGCTTATGCAGTCCCGAACAGCGGCATTGACTGGACGCCGGATAAAATCCTGACGCTTATCTTTATGATATTATCCTCCGGCGTGATTTTTTCAGGGGTCTTTATTCTCTACGGCGCTGTGAGCTTCTTCACGATTGAGGGGATTGAGTTCATGAATATTCTGGTCTACGGCGCGAGGCAGTTCGGGCAGTATCCTTATTCAATTTACGGCAGGGGGATTCTGATATTCCTCACGGCTATCGTGCCGCTTGCGCTGTGTCAATACTGGCCGTTCCTCTATTT
>DBCZ01000072.1:10959-13014 GCA_002293315.1 Ruminococcaceae bacterium UBA945 | reverse complement strand
TGCTATGCCGTGTGGCGAATCGGCGTGAGGCATTATAAATCTACGGGGTCATAGACTATATAGGGGGTGCTGACATGAAGCAAAAGATGAGCTGGAGGGGCACGCTTCTCCCGTTATTCGTCTTCGGCATGTCATCAAGCCTGATTTTAACCGCTCTGTTCGCGGTTTTATTTGGCACGTATGATGCGAAAATCTGGCTTGCGCTGAGCTTTGTGTGCGGCTCGGTTTTCTATCATTTCTTCCTGCGGTTCTTCGTCGGCACTATTACAAGCGTTCTTATAAAGCCCACGCTTGACTATGAGAATGCCTGGTTCAGAGAAAAGCCGTTTGAGAGAGGGATATATAAGAAAATGCGCGTAAAGAGGTGGAAAGCATGGCTGCCGACCTTTGATTCAGCTTCGTTTTCCTTGGAATATAGCTCAGCCGAGGTCTTGATTCAGCAGACATGTCACTCGGAGAGTGTGCATGTAATCATTTTCATATGCAGTTATCTCTCCTTGCTTTTCTGCCTGTTCATAAGTGAATGGGAGCTTTATCTCGATATAGCGATAATCATTGCGGTTCTCGCAAGCCTTTTGGATTTGCTTTTGATTATCGTGCAGAGATATAACCGCCCGAGATTTATTTCTCTCTTTAACAGGGAAAAGAAACGCGGATAACAAAGCCGCCCGTCACATCGCTGTGACGGGCGGCTTCAATTAAGGCTTATTGATTATTCTGCTCTCGTTTTTTCTTATTTCCGAGATAGCGTATGACCATCAGCGCCACGAATGCCACAAACGCCGCAAGCATAATGACTATCGCGGCGGTTATGTCTCCCCCGCTGTCGTCACCTGTCTGCGCGCTGCCGCCCTTGGGCGTAGATGTCGCCTTCGAGCTGGGTCTCGTGGTCGGTGTGGCGGTGGGAGTGGCCGAGGGAGTGACTGTCGGCGAAGGCGAGGGTGTAATCAGCGTGTTCACCATCTCCACCGTGGTGGTTCTGTATTCGCCGGTGCTAGTGTCTCTCTTCACCTCTACCCGCTTCGCTGTTGTATCGTGTTTATAGCCCTCGGGAGCGGTTTTTTCGCTTAGATTATAGAAGCCCTCGGAAAGCCCCGAGATTATGAGCTTGCCGGAGACATTCGTCGTCAAATCGTCATAGAGCAGGTTGCTGCCCTCATCGGTCAGCTTGAAGGTCGCGTCTTCAAGTGCCTCTTTCTCCTCGTTGACCTTCGTCACCAGGATACTCACCTTTTTCTGCGCGTCAGAGAGCGAAACCGTGCCGAGCGTTGCTCTATATTCGCCGGGATATGCCGCCGGAACGGTGAAATAAATCGGGGTGGAGTCAAGCGCCTGGCCCGGCGCTGCATCTGCCTCCTGAAGCACATATTTGCCCGGGGCGATTATATTGCCGCCGTTATTGAGCGTGCCGCCTGTTCCTGTAGTGAGATTATTGATAAACGGCGAGGTTTCGCCGAGTACAGTGAGCTTATAGACTGTTCCCGCTATTCCCCCTCCGTTGGAGTTCACCTTTTTTAGGCTTATATCTGCCGTGTAGGTGGTGAAGATAACGGGGACGTCAGGCACAGTGCCGTCTGCCGCCTCTGTTATTGCAAAGGGATACGGCGCGGTATTGCGTATATAGCCCGCGGGGGCTGATTTCTCCACGAGCTGATAGCTGCCGAGAGGCAAACCCGTAATTGAAAACACCCCTGTTTCGGCGGTGATATTATCANNGCCGAGCGGCAAACCGGAAATGGAGAAAACTCCTGCTTCGGCGGTGATATTATCATAACCGGTTACGACGACGCCCGCTGCTGTTTGAAGCTGGAAGACCGGCGTAGGAGAATTGCCTGCTGTGCCGCTGTCGAAAAGAATATCCGTGTTCGGCGAATTGGGAATGCCTCTGTTGCTGACAACATTTACGGCTGTCTTCTTATTTTGATACGCAAGAGCCGAGGCGTTTGACACAGTCTGCGTGTCTCCGCCCGCAATAGCGCCCGTCCTGCCATATCCCGCAGGTACGACGGTTTGTTTAATGTTATAACTCGTATTTCCATTTGACACATCATTTGC
>DBCZ01000072.1:0-10950 GCA_002293315.1 Ruminococcaceae bacterium UBA945 | reverse complement strand
CCGATGGGGTTATCGTTTGCGTCGTAAATCTGGAAGGCCGCTCCTGAGAGCTTAGCTGTGGGAACAGTGCTGTCTGAAAGGGTTACGGTGAAATCGGCTTTGCTGCCTCTATAGATATTCGGTGTGGTATCGGGAATTGTGGACATCTGTACCTCATCGTCTGCAACCTCTACGGGCGCGGTGATTTCACGTGCTGTGAGCTTCGCGCTGCCCGTCAGGGTTGGGTTTCCCATCGCCTGATTGACATACGCTCCTATTTTGAAGCTGACAGCCAGTGCGGTGACAGTCGAAGCAATGGGCTTCGTAAACGTAACGGTGAGCACCCAGTCTCCTGTTACCGGTTCTTGAGCATATGTGATGGTGTAATCCGCAGGCGGAACAGCGACGCCGTCTGCCAGCACCGAATAATTCGCAGTCTGACCTGCCGCCGCCTTGAGCAGCACGGTCTGATAAATCGCCGCGCTGTCTGTATTATCCTGCGCAGGCTTGAACGTCAGAACGGCGTTCGTGAGCGCATTGCCGTTCGGGGCGACCGTCAGCGTCCATGCAGGGTCAGATGTGCCTGCGAACGTATCGTCTGCAAGCGTGAGCGTCGGCGGAGTGACAGGCGCGGCGGAAGCCGGAGCAACCGCAGCCACGGCAAGAAGCACAGTCAGAACAAGCGTCAGCGCAGCTCTCACATATTTTTTACGGCCGGTTTTGAATATACTCATAATTCTCACCTTCATTTAGTCAGAACTTCATTCTTATAATTTGTAAACTATATATGGTATTTTACAGCAAAACAGGGATTATGTAAATAGATAAATGTGAACGTTGGCTGAATCTTTATCATTTTTCGTCCGCTTCTTCCGCAATTTCTCTTGCGAGAACCATCATTCTGCCATCGGCCTCGGAATACTCGCAGGTTGAAAGCGAGATGAGCTTTTCGCCGTAACGCGGCTCAATGCCTGTTTCATAGAGCGACGCCTCGCGCACCATTTTGATGAACTGATTATATTCCTTGGCGTTTTGGGCTTCTATCATGCCGTAGTAATCGGGCTCTTCAAAATCCCATATGTTGACGTTCGTCAGCAGCACGGCGAAGATTTCATACTCGCCTGTTTCCTCTGTGGTATCAAAGCGGATTTTCTTATGCTCCTTATAGAATTTCGGGTCAGTGTAATTAAGAATCGGCGCGAACATTGATTTATCATCCATGTTGTGGCCGTATATGATGACGTTATCCGAGCGCGGAGAAATACTGCAATTGGCATCCACAAACGGCGTTCCGGCTTGGCTTGATGCCTTTTTGAAATCGCGGCGGAGGTAGAACTCCGGCTTCTCCTTGGTGAGCATCACGGGATAATCGACGGTGGTGCCGTCAATTGCAATCCAGCCGACCATATCGGGGTTCTCCTGCTGCAAGGCCTTATATGAGGCCAAAAGCGCGGAATTATCCGGCTCAGCCTTGCTTTCGCTGCCATCGCCGGAGGTGGTGGTATCACTTACAGCCGATGGATTTTCGACGAATGAAGCAAGATTCGCGAAATCGTTTTTGCGCTGAGATGACGTATAGAAATAGTCGGCAATATAGAGCGCCGCGGCCAGAAACACGATGATGCAGAGAATTATAAGCGCGCGGAAAAGGATTTTATTCATAAGAGGCACTCCTTCGCCAGGTTTTTATGGTTTACTGCAATTATACCACATTTCCAGAGTGAATCAAACTGCGGCGATTGAAATAACTCCGTGCAAATCATTTACATTCGCGTAATATTGTGCTATCATTATGCCAACAAAAGGAGGCGGGATTATGGGAGAGATGAAGATTACAATCATGAGGAACGGACCTTATCATGTTGAGGGCGGCGTACCGCTGAAGGAAAGAATCATCAAGCCCAAGGAGCATGTGTTCGTTTGGGAGGATGGCCGCACGTTTGACGCGGGCGAAGATTATTTCCTCTGCCGCTGCGGTAATTCCCAGACTGCGCCTTTCTGTGACGGCGCTCACGTAAGCGCTCACTTTGACGGCGAATTATCCGCTTCCAGAGCTGACTATGCAGACCGCGCGGAGCTTCAGAGGGGGCCGGGCGTGGATTTGCTCGATGATAACCGCTGCGCATTTGCGCGCTTTTGCCACGCCGACCACGGCATGGTGTGGAATTTGGTGAATGTTTCAGATAACGCGAATATGAAAGCCGAAGCGATTGCCTCGGCACAGGCCTGCCCGGCGGGGCGGCTTGTTCCGCTTGAAAAAGACGGCACCGTCCTTGAACCGGATTTGCCCGCTGAGATAATAGTAGTGCAAGACCCTGCACAGGGTGCGAGCGGCGGGCTGTATGTGACGGGCAACATCAAAATCGTTGATGAAGACGGGCGGGAATTCGAGCCGCGCAGCAGGGTGATGCTCTGCCGCTGCGGAGAAAGCTCGAACAAGCCTTTCTGCGACGCGACGCATGTGCCGATACACTTTAAGGACAGTTGATAGTGGATGGTGGATAGTCAGAGGTTTTTGCGACTATGAGCAATTAAGTGCAAGGGGGCAATCACTTGCCCCCTTGTCTTTTTTGATTGCAGTTGCAAAAAAGCCTCTGATATATTATACTTTTAAGGTATTTCAATTTTGGAGGAAAACGATGGAAAAGAGACCCTTTGTTACGCTCGAGATGGTTCGGCAAATCGCGAAGACATACCCCACCCCTTTTCATATCTATGATGAAAAAGGGATTCGTGAGAATGCCCGAAAACTTAATAAGGCCTTCTCGTGGAACAAGGGCTTTAAGGAATATTTCGCCGTGAAGGCCACGCCGACACCCGGGATTCTCAAGCTTCTGCGCGAGGAGGGCTGCGGTGTGGATTGCTCCAGCCTTACGGAGCTTATGCTTGCCGACAGATGCGGCTTTTCGGGCAGAGAGATTATGTTTTCGTCTAATGTGACGCCGGCGGAGGAATTCGTGCTGGCGGATAAGCTGGGCGGGATTATCAATCTCGATGATATTTCGCATATAGATTTTCTTGAGCAGACGCTCGGGAGAATCCCCGAGACCATTTCTTGCAGGTATAACCCCGGCGGGGATTTTTCTGCGAATAATCAGATTATGGACAAGCCGGGCGACGCGAAGTACGGCTTCACAAAGGCGCAGATGAAGGAAGGCTTTCTGAAGCTGAAGGCCAAGGGCGTGAAGGAGTTCGGCATACACTCTTTCCTTGTTAGCAACGCGCTTTCAAATGAGTATTACCCTGCGCTTGCTCGTGTTCTGTTCGAGATGGCGGTTTGGTTGAAGGAAGAGACAGGCGTGGCGTGCAGCTTCATCAATTTGAGCGGCGGGATAGGCGTGAACTACAGGCCCGAAGAAGAGCCGAACGACATTATGGCAATCGGCGAGGGTGTGAGGCGTGAATTCGAGGATGTGCTTATTCCCGCGGGGCTTGGAGACGCCGCGATATACACAGAGCTCGGCAGGTTCATGCTTGCGCCGTACGGCGAGCTTGTCGCAAAAGTGGTTCACGAGAAGAAGATATACAAGGATTACATCGGGCTTGACGCCTGCGCCGTCAACCTTATGCGCCCCGCAATGTACGGCGCTTATCATCACATAACCGTGCTTGGCAAGGAGAATGCCCCGCTCACCGAAACCTATGACGTGACCGGTTCGCTGTGCGAAAACAACGATAAATTCGCGGTTGACCGGCGGCTGCCGAAGATAGATATAGGCGATTACGTCGTGTTACATGACACGGGTGCACACGGGTTCTCAATGGGCTACAATTACAACGGGAAGCTGAAATCCGCCGAGCTTTTGCTTAAGGAAAACGGCGATGTGGAGATGATTCGCCGAGCTGAAACGCCCGAGGATTACTTCGCAACTATCAACTTATAAAAAGAAGCCTCCCACACGAGAGGCTTCTTCTTATAATAGCATGACGCCTGCGGCTTCGCAGGTTTCAAGGCTTTCATCGTCCCAGATAGACGTCTGCACCTCGCCGACATGCGCCTTGCAGAGCAGCAGCATGCACGCGCGTGATTGCCCGATACCCCCGCCGATTGTCAGCGGCAGCTCGCCCGCGAGAAGCATACGGTGAAACGGCAGCTTTCTGCGTTCGTCGGCATTTGCCTTTATGAGCTGCTCGTCGAGCGATTTCGCGTCAACCCTGATGCCCATCGAGGAAAGCTCCATCTCCCTCTCCAGCGTGTCACTCCAGAACAAAAGGTCGCCGTTGAGTTTCCAGTCGTCGTAGTCCGGCGCACGCATGTCATGCGGCTCACCGGAATTGAGCTTATCCCCCACCTGCATGATGAACACGGTTTTATGCACTTTCGTATACTCGTGTTCGCGCTCCTTCGGCGTTAGCGCCGGATACATATCCTCAAGCTCCTGCGTCGTAATGAAGCTGACCTCACGCTTAATCCCATTATCAAGCTGAGGATATTTACCGCGGATAAATTCAGCCGTATCGCAGAAGACGCCGACGATTTCCCGCACCGTTTGCTTGAGGTATTCGAGATTCCTCTCACCGGCAGGCAGAATTTTCTCCCAGTCCCATTGGTCAACATATATCGAGTGAAGATTATCGAGCTCTTCGTCACGCCTGATGGCGTTCATATTCGTGTTTATCCCGTTGCCCGGCCAGAAATTATACCTGTGCAAGGCCATCCTTTTCCACTTCGCCAGCGAATGCACCACCTGCCCTGTTTTACCCGTCGCGGGAATATCGAACGAAACTGCACGCTCAACGCCGCTTAAATCATCGTTGAGGCCGGTTTCGGGGTCAACGAACAGCGGCGCGGTGACGCGCTTGAGGTTCAGCACCTCGCAGAGCCTATCCTCAAAGAACCTGCGCAGCACCCCGATTGCTTTCTGTGTGTCGTATAAATCCAGCACGGACTTGTATCCTGCCGGGATATAGGTTTTGTTCATTTATGCCTCCGTTATTTGCTGTCAATTTGAGTGTGATATGTAAAAATTATAACGATACAGATATTTGTTGTCAAATAACAAGCATATACGATAGCTTTTTCCGCCTCTCTCATGTATAATATCCTCAGTTTCGACCATATTATAATCAGGAGGCTTTTATGAAGAAGAAAATTGAGACCGCGAACGCGCCCGCTGCAATAGGCCCTTATTCGCAGGCAATTGAGGCAAATGGGCTGCTGTTCATTTCAGGACAGCTGCCGCTCACAGTCGGCGGGGAATTTCCGTCAAACGATGTTTCCGAACAGACAAGGCAGTCGCTTGAAAATTTGAAGGCGATTCTCGCGGAGGCAGGCTGCACTATAGAGAATGTCTGCAAAACTACGGTTTTCCTCGCCGACATGGGGGATTTTGCCGCAATGAACGCCGTCTACGGCGAATACTTCTCTGCGCCATTCCCCGCCCGCGCTGCTTTTCAGGCTGCAAGGCTGCCCAGAGACGCAAAGGTTGAGATTGAGGCGATCGCCGTGGTGGGAGGAGATAAAGCATGAAGCATGATTTTGAGACGCTTCTTCACAGGAAGGGAAAAGGCTCAGGCAAATGGGACGATATATATGAGTATGATGCTTCTGTACCGGACGATATAGTGCCGCTTTCCGTTGCGGACATGGAGCTTCTCAACGCACCGGAAATCGTCGAGGGTTTAAAAGATCACCTTGATAACTGCATTTTAGGATATACCTCCCCCACAGACGCTTACTTTGACGCTGTTATCAGCTGGATGAAGCGCAGGCATTCTTGGGAAATCGAGAAGGATTGGATTGTGCCTTTTAACGGCGTTGTGGCGGCACTTTTTAACGCGGTGAAGGCGTATACAGAGCCGGGCGAGGGTGTTATTGTTATGCCGCCGGTTTATTACCCGTTCTTTTGGGCTGTTGAAATGACGGACAGAAAGCTCGTGAAGAATCCGCTGATTGACACGGGCGACGATTATGAAATCGACTTCGCGGACTTGGTAGAAAAGGCGAAAGACCCGGCAAACAGGCTGCTGATTTTCTGCAGCCCGCACAATCCCGTGGGCAAGGTGTGGAGCAAGGAAACTCTCGAAAAGCTCGGCAGAATCTGCATCGACAACGGTGTGACCATCGTCTCGGATGAAATACATTTCGATTTGATTTTGCCCGGCCACAGGCACACCATGTTTTCGTCAATCAGCGATGAATTCGCGGAGAATTCGATCATTTGCACAGCGCCGAGCAAAACCTTCAACCTCGCGGGTATGCATACCTCGAACATCATAATTAAAAACGCGGAATTGCGCAAAAAATTTGAGGACGCGAGAGGCCCGGGCTTCTTCTCACTCGGCGCAATGGGATACAAGGCTTGTGAGCTGGCCTACAACAAAGCCGAGGGCTGGCTTGACGATTTCCTTGTTTTCCTTGACGGAAACAGGAAATATGTTGAGGATTTCATCTCCGAGCATCTCCCGATGATTAAGGTCCGCGAGCTTGGCGGCACATATCTCCAGTGGTGGGACTGCCGCAAGCTCAACATGAATGACGGGGATATGGAGAGATTCATGAAAGACAAGGTCAGACTTTTCCTTGACGAGGGCTATATCTTCGGCGAGGGCGGCAGCGGTTTTGAAAGAATCAACCTCGCCTGCCCGCGGCATGTACTTGAGGCCGCGCTGAAAAGGCTCAGAAGCGCAGTGGGAAATGGATAGGCAGGCTTCCATGCCCGCCCGCTTTAATATAGAAGTCAATTGAAAGTGAAGAGAATTTCTCGCATATACATAAGATAAAGCGCATAAGAGAGTTTTCCCCCCGAAAGGAGATTCATCTTCTGCGCTTCTTTCATTCAAGAAGATACATTTTACAAGGAAAAGCATTCCCTTGCACTTTAATTATAAATTTTCCATTGTCAATTGCCCTCATATGTGTTATTATTTAGCAATCAATAATATTAGCGCACTAAATTGCTAAATCGGGAGGTTGAACAATGAAGGAGAAAAACAGAATTGCGGTGCTTATTTCGGGAATGCTAATCCAGTTTTGCGCGGGCATAATATACATGTGGAGCGTTTTCAGAGAACCCGTCGCCACTCATCTGAGCTGGGACGCCGGTTCGGCGGCGTTTACTTCTTCAATTATGCTGGCTTGTTTCGTCATCGGAATTGTCGGCGGCGGCAGGGCGCAGGATAAGCTCGGGCCGAGGCGCGTCACGATGGCGGGCAGTGTTTTAATCGGTGCGGGTATGCTGCTCACCTCGCTCGTCAGCTCCGGCATGCCATGGCTTGTGTATGTCACGTATGGTATCGTCGGCGGACTGGGCGTGGGCGCCGTATACACCTGCACGGTGTCAACCATTCAAAAATGGTTCCCGGATAAGAGAGGCTTCGCAACGGGAATGATTGTCGCGGCGTTCGGGCTTTCGCTCGTCGCCTTTGCCCCGCTTGCAAAAATGATGCTCGATTCGCTGGGCGTTTCGATGACGTTCATCATATTCGGCGGCGCGTTCCTCGTGATTTGCCTCTTGGCCTCTTTCTTCATCACAGCCCCGCCGGAGGGATATATGCCCGCGGGCTTCGTACCGAAAAAGGCTGTCTCCGCAAAGCAGTTTGCGACGTCTGAGGTACTCAAAACGAAAAAGTTTTATCTCATTGCAGGATCAATGTTCTTTTTGCTTCCTGCCTACTTCATTTTGAATCCGTTGCTGATGAGCCTCGGCGTGGAACGCGGGCTTACGGAAAGCCTTGCTGTGCTGGGCGTCATGATTACCGGCATTGCGAGCGCCACGGGCAGGCTCGTAATATCGTGGGCCTCGGATAAAATCGGGCGCGTGCCGGCGATTCTCCTGCTTGGCGGGATAATGCTTGCCGCCGTGCTGCTGATGATTATCGCGCAGGGCGTTTTGTTCCTCGTCTGCATCGCGGCGATTTCCTTCGCGTTCGGCGGATCGTCGGGCGTGTATGCCGCCTTGACCGCGGACAACTTCGGCACCAAGAACGCGGGGCTTAATTTCGGCTGTGTTATGGTGGCGTTCGGGCTTTCTGCGCTTATCTCTCCCGTTATCTCCAACGCGCTCGCCTCAAGCGGCAATTACACGCTGAGCTTCGTCTTCTCCGCCGCAAGCACCGTGATTTCAATCGTGCTTACCGCGCTGATTAGCAAGGCTAAGCTGAAGGCAGAATAATCAGATAAAATTAAGAACCGGGCTGCTGTGAAGCTGGCCCGGTTTTTTTGTCGGAAAAATGTAAGAAAATGGGTATTGACATTTTGCATTCTTTGCATTATACTGTGTAATACAAATAGTACAAAGAAAGGAGAAAAACATGCTACTTGAATTGGATTTTTCAAGCGACACGCCGATATACCTGCAAATTCGCAACCAGATAGTCAAGGGCATCGCCTCGGGTGAGCTGGAAGCGGACGAGCGTCTGCCCACCGTGCGCGGGCTGGCCGAGCAATCAGGCATCAATATGATGACCGTGAGCAAGGCCTATCAGGTGCTGAAAAACGAGGGTTATATCAAAACAGACAGACGCAGCGGGGCAATCGTCGCCGCCGCAGCTGCAGACGGCTCTCAGCACAAAGGGCTCGGAGAGCGTGAAAGAAATGCCTTGGAGGTAATAATTGCCGAGGCAAAGATTCAGGGGATTTCGAGGGAAGCTTTCCTCACTGAATGCGGCGAAATATATGATAAGGAGGTCATAAAATGAGCTTGTTTTTTTGGATTCTGTTCCCAACTTCAATTATGGTAATAGCTTTGATTTACTATGTTTTAAGAAATGCGACAAAGCCGAAGAAAAACATTATCTTAGGCGTAACGCTCCCGTTTGAGGGGCGGAATTCCGCGGAGGTGGCCGAGCTTTGCAGGAAATTCAAGCGTTGGCTGAATATAATCTGCGCATCGCTTGTTATCGTTTCTCTGGGCTCGCTGTTTTTTGCCGAGCGTTTCAGTCTGATACTCACATATCTTATGGCGGTGGTATTCCTCTCGATTTTCCTGCCGTATATCCCGTACATAAAGTATAATAAAAAACTGCGGGCGCTGAAGCGCGAAAAAAACTGGATAAACCCCGCGGCGGGCAAGCTGATGGTGGATACCAAGCTCATCACCGAGAACAATATTGACTCCAGATTCTTCGGGTTCAAGTGGTTTTCCGCGCCGCTGCTGATTTCCATTGCCGCACTCATCTACGGGTATTTTCTGGATTTGGATTCCTCGACGTGGGGCGTGCTGATTCTGCTGTGGATGAATCTGGGAATTATTCTGATGTTCACTGCTTTGAGTGTTTTCATCTTCCGCCAGAGGCCCGAAATAATCGACAGGGACACAGCGTTGAGCGCAGCGCTGACGAGGATACGCAGGCATTTCTGGAACAGAAGCTGGATTCTCATGACATATTCCACCGCGCTGTGGAGCGTGGCGATTGCGCTGTTTCCCAGCCAGATGACGTTCATTGTATCAACCTTTGCGTATGCGGCAATCTTGCTTGTTGTCGCGATTTATTCAGAGATGAAGATACGCTCACTGCAATATAAGCTGACCGAAAACAGCGGCTCAGACGCATATGTTGACGAAGATGATTACTGGATTTGGGGGCTGCTCTATTATAACCCGAACGACACCCGCGTGGTCAAAAACGAGCGCATCGGCATGGGCATGACAATTAACCTTGCCAAGCCCGCCGGAAAATTCCAGATGGCGCTTGCCGCGCTTGCCATTTTGCTTATCCCCTTTACTTGCGTATGGATGATTATGGAGGATTACACCCCGAAATCGGTTTCCGTAAGCGATGAAACAGTAATCGCGCACCACTTGAGAGACGAATACGTGATTAAGCTTGACGACGTCACCGAAGCGGAGCTTGTGGAGACGCTGCCGTCAAACGTTCGCGTAGTGGGCATCGGCTTGGACAACTCTTCAAAGGGGCTGTTTAATTTCACAGGCTACGGCGACGCAGAGACCTTTATAAACCCGAAGGTGCCGCCGTTTATCTACCTTGAAACCGCCGAGAAAAACTATATGATCGGCACTGACAGCGCAGATGAAACGAAGGAGATTTTTGAAGAAATCAAAGTAAATGTCGAATAAGGCTTGCATTTTGCCCTCCATGCGGTAAAATTAAGATAAATTTCCACATGGAGGGATAAATATGAAGCGTGAAAAGATTTTAAGCGCAATGGAAGCGAAGGCCACAGAGATTTATGAGAGCAAGGAGCAGTATAGTAAGAACCCGAAGCGCGGAGTAATTGTCGTGCAGGTTCAATCGGAGGAAAACCCTGCGCGCTGGGATTCATCTATACTACTGTTCGGCGAGACCTTCGTCGGCCCCGCGATGGAAAACGGCTACCCTATCTCAAACGGCTTCAGCTTTGACACCACCGTGCATGAGAAAATCGCCTATGTTCGCCGCACGGGCAAGAACAGCGGCGCTGCCTATTATGACATGATTGGTCATGAGTCTTTCTGGACGGGCGCGCTCATCAGCGATGACGGTAAATGTATCTGCGCCTTCAGCGGCTTTGCCGGCGAAGACGATGTGGCTGTCGCAGCAGCAGGCATAGGGCAGTGGATAGTTGAGAGTGTATAATTGAGAGTTATTATAGCGCTTCGCGCAATCAAAAGGACCTTTGAAAATCAATTTTCAAAGGTCCTTTTTACTATAACTATCAACTATCCATTATAAACTATCAACTGTCTGTATGTGTCGTAGTCTCCGTTGAAGGCAAATATCTTCTTGCTTTCAATATTGAAAATGCGGACGCCTAGCTTTCTGATGAAGTATCTGTCATGCGAGATGAAGAGCAACGTGCCGGAGAAATCTAGCAAAGCTTCCTCAAGCATTTCACGCGTTTCGATGTCGATGTGGTTCGTCGGCTCATCTAGGATAAGAAAATTCACCTCATTTTGAATCAAAATCGCAAGCTTCAAGAGGACCTTTTCTCCGCCTGAAAGCGAAGATGCACGCTTAAAGACGCTTTCGCCGAAGAAGAAAAACCTGGAAAGAATCCTTCTCGCCTCCAGCTCCTGACACGGATAGCCG
>DBCZ01000071.1:3854-3985 GCA_002293315.1 Ruminococcaceae bacterium UBA945 | reverse complement strand
CTTGTGCATATCTCGCAGCTTGCAGACAGATACGTGAAGCACCCGAGCGACGTCGTGAAGGTAGGCGACATCGTAAAAGTGCGTGTGCTGGAGGTTCAGCCGGAGAAGAAGAGGATTTCGCTGACGATGAA
>DBCZ01000071.1:3265-3695 GCA_002293315.1 Ruminococcaceae bacterium UBA945 | reverse complement strand
GTGTGTTTTTTGCGAATGATGCGAACAAGGCTTTCGGGTATCCTGACGATTGCGTGACATTCGGCGATTTCGGCGGCGAGCTTCCGTTTGAATGGGAGTGTCATGGGGTGAAAATCGGCAGGGAGACTTATTTCGGCAACGGGTTTGTGGACGCCTGCCAAAACGGATATCTTGAGAGCATCGGACATTTCACATCCATAAACGGCTCGGCCATGATTCAATGCGACCATCAGAGTAATATGATTTTCACGAGCGATGATATTCAGAATTTACTCACCGAGGAAAACCGCGAGTTATTTGAGCGCAGATATTTGGCCGACCCCAAGCACCCCTATGCGCTTAATAAGAAACGCATCACCATTGGCAGCGATGTTTGGATTGGTGCGTATTCCTTCATAAACGCCTCGAAAGTGACGAGCATCGGTCACGG
>DBCZ01000071.1:3088-3234 GCA_002293315.1 Ruminococcaceae bacterium UBA945 | reverse complement strand
GCAAAGATAAAGAAATATCGTTTCCCGCCCGAAATTATCGAGGTTCTTTTAAGGGTAAAGTGGTGGAATTGGAGCGCGGAGGAAATCAACGCAAATGCGGATGCCTTGATGTCACCGGAGGTGTTCATGACGAGGTTCGGGCAGAA
>DBCZ01000071.1:0-3014 GCA_002293315.1 Ruminococcaceae bacterium UBA945 | reverse complement strand
CCTCTTTACAAAAGAGGGTAAAGCATGAGGATTGCAGTTGAGAAGGTGGTAAGAAATTGAAGAAAAAATAATTAAAAAATAGTTGACATAATATAGTTTACATATTTTTGTTTTATACTTCATAATTCTATATGAAATTCATTATTTAAGCCATTTCATAATACAATTATATTCCATAATTCGGTTGACATAGTTCAATATAAGTTTCCATAATTAAAGGCTATCATATTTTATGACAGCCTTTTGTTTTTGTCCTTTAATTGTCAACTATACATTATCAACTATCAACTGTCTTTCACGGGCTGGCATTTCCCGCAGTAATATACATTGCCGCCCATGTAGGCCTTGCGGGTGATTGCGCCGCCGCAGCGAATGCAGGGATAATCCTTTGTTTTGGCGGAGAGAATACTTTGATACCCGCCCGGCTCGCCATAGAGATTCTTCTCCGTGTTGCGCCCGCCGTTGTCCGTCATATCCTTAAGCGTGGATTTTACGCTTTTGAAAAGCGTCTCAAGCTCGGCGTCGGAAAGGCTGCGAACCTTGCTTTTAGGGTTGATTTCGGCGTTCCAGAGAATATCTTGCAGGCAGCCGTTGCCGAGGCCGGGAATTCGCTGCTCAGTGGCAAGCAACCCCTTGACCGAAAGCTTGGGTGGTGCTTCGGAGACAAGCTTAGCGAAGATGGCTTCGTCAAATCTCTTGTCAAGCGGCGAAATTGACGCTCTTGCCGTAAGATAATAAGAGTTGTCATAGTCAAGAGAGACAGGGAAAACCATAATTGCCGCATACATTTGAATGGTCGTGACAATCGCTGTATCGTCATCTAGTTTCAAATAGAGCTGATGCTTTTCCGGCGGCTTTGCACCTTTAGGAAGCAAGCGCACATTTGCGCCATCTTGAAAGGTCAGCTTGCTGTCCCCTATATTCAGCTCTACATAGCCGCCAAAACTGTTTGCAGAATCCATAACGCGCTCAAGCAGGAGGTCTTCATATCCCGCAGGGTCTCCGAAATACCATGCAAATCCGTGGTGGTTCTGCGCAGCGATTACCTTTGTGATTCTTCTTCCTTTAACGCTGTTGTTCAAATCTTTCGCCATGGTTATGGCTTCTGGTAATTCAATCATCTCGCTTCTCCTCCGTATGTTTTGGCATGCAGTTTTATTTTTTTCAATGCCCAATCGTAATGGCTTGCCGTCGCCGAAACGCAGTAGCTGCCCAGCGAAGACGTGCCTGCCCATGGAAAGAATTTCTTAGAAAACAGCTCATCGTTTGAGAATCCCTCAATCAACTTCAGCACCTCCGAATGGCTGCTTTTCAGCATCTCCTCCGCCTCCGAAAGTGGCGTGCCCTGGTGCTTTTTCCAAAATTCAACATTCATTTCGCCATAGGTTTTCCAGTTATACGGTAAGGGTATGAACGGCTTGCTGTCTCCGTTTTGGTTGGCGTATACCCAATTCAGCAGAAGCCGGTGCCATTCATACAGGTGAACCAGCACATCGCGCAGGTTTTTGTCCCGCGACCAATGTGCCTCACTTTTGCCCGCAGTGGCCTCTTCAAAGTTGAACTCTGCGTTCTGTGCCTCCTCCGGCAATGAGTCAATCACCTTCCAAAGCTTTGTGAAGTTCTCGTTTGCCGCTTCTATTAAATCAGCCTTTGTCGTTGGTCTTGCCATGTATATCACTCCTTTTGATAATTTATCAATATTATATACCTTATAATGCGACGGCCCATGTCATATTATAAATAATTATCCAAAATTTTGATGCCTCTCTGCATCATTTCCACTCTGACCTCCTCCGGCTCAAGCACCTTTAAGTTGCCGCCAAAGGAGAGAAGAAACGAGTATACCCACTCGGTGAAGGGAAATGTGACATCAACGAGATAATTCCCCTCTTTATCCTGCTTCAGATGGCTTTCATCAAACTCATCATAGACGCGGTAAGCGGCGGCCTTATCTATCCAAAGCTTAAGCCTCACCGCTTTTGTCATGGTCGAAAACGAGGGGTCTTCTGATGGCTCGCGCGGTGTGAATCTCTCTTCAAGCACGGAGAGATTTTTTATTCTCACGAGCTTGAAGAGGCGCTCGCTCTGCTTTTCAAGACAGAACGCGACGAGATACCACGCGCGATGCTTGAAATAAAGCTTCATCGGCTCCGCTTTACGGCGAGTTTTCACGCCCTCGCTGTTGAAATAATCATATTCCACCACTCTGTGATTGATTATGGCGTCGCGCAGGAGATTGAAAAGTTCGCCGTGGTGATGTCCCCAATCGGAATAATCTATTTCAATCCAGTTGGTCGTCACTTTGTTGAACGCTCGGCTCACCTTTTCCAGCACCTCCAACCCGTCGGGATAGCGCACGGCAGCCACGCCTTCAAGCGCGGAGAGGATCTCCTTTTGCTCTTTGTCATTCAGCAGGGATTTATCCAGCGCGTAGCCGTCCATCAGAAAGATGCCACCCGATCTGCCCTTCGTGGAATATACCGGAATCCCCGCGAGGCTAAGCGCATCAATGTCTCTGTAAATTGTGCGCGTGGAAACAGAAAATTGCTCGGCCAGCTCGCTCGCCGTGACCTTGCGCTTATTCAGAAGTATCAGGATAATTTCCAAAAGCCGCTCGATTTGCATATTCTCCTCCGCCCATCAATATTTGATATAAGTATATCATAAAAATGCGACATTGTCTGTCATAATATTGAGATGCAATAAAAAGCACACGAAGAGGAGTTTTACCCTTCATGTGCATTTAACTTGCGGGCGGACATGGAAGCCCGCCCCTGAATTGTCAATTATACATTGTCAATTGCCCTTATCGGAGTGCCGAGGTCGCCGTTCCCTGTTGGGCGGCGCCTTACTTTCAAAACACCCGTCGGCGCTACGCTTACCCTCTTTACAAAAGAGGGTAAGAGCTTTATGCCCTTAATTGTCAATTGTCAATTGTTCATTATCAATTGCCCTTATCGGGGCATTTTTCTTTGAAAGCAAGAGGTTTTCCCATGGCAAGATTTTGTCCGCTG
>DBCZ01000091.1 GCA_002293315.1 Ruminococcaceae bacterium UBA945 | reverse complement strand
ATGAGGACGGCTCCGGCGTACTACCGACCGGCGCGGCGTTGTTAGTGTAAAGTAACAATAGTTGCCGACATTTACAATAATTACTGACAAATAACAATATTTATTGACATCAGAAGTTAGATATGGCATAATAAAAGCGACAGCACAACTGCGAAGGTGTTAAAGATGTCAAAGCGTCATCGGCACTGGAACCAAGTCGTATATGCGAGATACCTCAATGAAGGGCGCGGACAAGGTGTAGGCAGGGATTACAAGCCTTGGATTCGTGTACAGGATTTTGCGTCATGTGGCACGGTTTCAAGGATATATAGCGACAAAACCAGCCGCGTACACCACTTGCTGTCGAACAACGAAAAGTTTTACTTCTATCTTCTTGAGTGGTCAGAAAAGATTATTGACATACGGGAGCAGTACCCGCTGGCAGATATTCAAAGGGCGATGGAAATAGCTGTTAAGGCAAATATCCGTTATCCCATTGATAACGTCAGNNATGTTATGACTTGCGATTTTATGGTTACAACACAAGGCGGGTTGATGGCGAGAACAGTAAAACAGTCAGAAGAACTTAAAAAGCCACGAGTGATGGAGAAACTGGAGATTGAGCGCAGATATTGGCGTCAGTTCGGTATTGACTGGAAACTGGTAACAGAAAAAGACATCTCAGTTCAAAAAGCTAAAGCCATTGNNGGTTCGTTCAGGAGATGCCGATATTAGCCGATACGACAATGAATTGCTGAATGCTGCAAAGGAACGATTTAAGCAAAAAGGTAAGCCTGTTACGACAGTAGCCGGCAAAATTGACATTGAGTTTTCTCTTCCGGCAGGAACTGGGTTATTGTTATTTCGCTGTTTAGCCAGGAGCAAGCAACTACCTATAGAGCATATTATGTTTTCCAACTTTAAGTGCATACTTGATACAATGCAGGAGAGCGGATATCATGTTAACAGTTAATACCTTACTGGTATCTTCATTGGATGGACACATGCATAGAGTTCTATGGCTTGACAAAAGTGAAAACATAGCATATTTTTTCGACATGAATGCTCAAGGGATGCCATATGCAACATTATGTAGCGAAATTGATCAGCAAATTGAGAAAGGGACGCTAAAACAAGCCAGGGGAGACTCATTTATCAGGTTGGCCACTGAAGATGAAATCTCTGATAAATCCAAGCTGGTACGAAACCAAATATGGGCGTTTATGGAGACGCTTGTCCTGTCTGAACCAGATATATATGATAAGGGCATACGCTGTCAGATGGTGTCTGATATGATTGCAGGTACAGGCAAGCAAAGAAAAACAATCCATCGCTATTTAAAGCAATATTGGTTCTATGGCAAGAACAAAAACGCATTTTTACCACAATACGCTAAACGCGGCGGTAAAGGAAAGGAGCGTCCAGCAAGCTCAGTCGGCAAAAAGCGCGGGCGCCCGCGCAAATATGACGATAGTACCGGCAGAAACACAGACGAGACGGTAAAAGCCATCTTTGAAAAGGCAGTAAAAAAATACTACCACACCCGCAATGAATACACCTTTAAAGCCGCATACGAAATGATGCTCCAAGAGTTTTTTACCAGCCAAGTTAAACAGTCGGATGGTTCATCTCAATTGGAGTTATTGCCACAAGAAAAACTGCCTACGCTACGACAGTTCCGATACTGGTACTCAAACGCTTACAATATCAAAGAAAAGCTTACCGGCCGCAAAGGCGAATCAACATTTTCATTAGAACACAGGGCCATCCTCGGGAAATCCGATTATGGAATCATGGGGCCTGGCGCGAAATATCAAATTGACGCCACCGTGGGCGACATATATCTTGTTTCCCGCTTCAACCGGGCCGATATCATTGGACGGCCTGTCGTGTATTTTGTGGTGGACGTGTTCAGCCGCATGGTGACGGGGATGTATGTCGGCCTGGAGGGACCGTCCTGGGCTGGGGCCATGATGGCGATAGCTAACGCCGCCGGCGACAAAGTGAAATATTGCGCTGAGTACGGCGTGGAGATCAGCGAAGAAGATTGGCCCTGCCACCACATCCCGGAAGCTATCCTCGGGGATCGCGGCGAAATGGAGAGCAACTCGGCGGAAACCTTCATCAACGCTCTGAATGTTCGTATAGAGAACGCCCCGCCCTACCGTGGGGACATGAAAGGCATCGTGGAACGCCAATTCAGAACGATCAACACTTCCGCCGTCTCGTTCCTGCCCGGCCATGTCAAGCCGGATATGTCAAAGCGGGGCGGAAAGGATTACCGTCTGGACGCGAAACTGGATTTGCAGCAATTTACCAAGATTATGATCCTGAATGTCCTGGCGCGGAACAACACTCATTTTTTGGAAGGCTATGAGCGCGACGCGGATATGATTGCCGACGGCGTACTCCCTATTCCGCTTAAGCTGTGGGAATGGGGAATCCCCAACCGCTCCGGGCGGCTCCGCTCCTGCGATGAGGATGCCGTGAGGCTGTGCCTGATGCCGGCTGGTACGGCAACCGTGTCCGCCAAAGGAATCTGCTTTAAAGGGATTTACTATCTGAGCGAGAGGGCCGTTGTCGGGCGTTGGTTTGAAACGGCGCGCGCCAAAGGCAGTTTCAAGGTGGATGTGTCCTACGATCCCCGTAACATGAGCAGGATATACTCGCGGCTTCCGGGGGAAAGCGGCTATGACGTTTGCATTCTTGCCGATTGGGAGGGGAAATACCGCGACCGCCGGCTTGAAGAAATCGTCTACCTGATGGAATCTGAAAAACTCCTGTGGAAAAAGCATGACAGGTCTGAGCTGAAGGCCCGCCTGGATCTGAACGCGGAAATCGAAGGAATAGTAAAAGAAGCCGAGCAGATGACGAAACAGGCCGATGTCCCCGCGTCGAAAGCAAAGAGGACGAAGGATATCCGTGCCAACCGAGCAGCCGAAAAAGAGCAAAACCGTCGCGTCGAAGCATTTGTGCTGGGCGAGACGGAGGAAGCGCCGACGCCCGAAACGCCCGTGGAGGATGTATCCCCTGTAATGAAAATGATTGTCAGGGATTTGGAGGAACGTCTCAATGACGGCAAGTGACGCGATTCCGGCGAATTATCTGGAACAAGTTGTGCCGGATTACAAAGGCAATCCGCTGATTGAGGCGCTGCCGCCAATTTTGTCATCAGCGCGGGCGATTCGCAGCCTGACAGAAGAACCGCCTTTTCATGAGGCGGAACGCGAACTGGACGCGGAATATCGCATACACTGCGTCAAAAGGCTGTTCCGATACTTCCAGCCGTTGGATACTCATATCGATATTGAACAACGGATATCAGTCGCTATCCGGCAGGGGTACTTATCAAGAAACCCGATGGATTCCGTACACGCGGGGCGGCTTGCCGCCGGATACGACGCCATCCGGCAAGGCGATATCGGCGTGCTTGAAAGNNCGGCCCATGAAAAGCACCGCCGCCGGATTTACGATCATCGGGATGTCCGGCGTGGGCAAAACAACGGCGGTCGAACGTATATTGTCCCTTTATCCCCAAAGCATCGGGCATACGTCATATCACGGGCGGCCATTATTTATGAACCAGCTTGTCTGGCTGAAAATCGACTG
>DBCZ01000094.1:49835-51477 GCA_002293315.1 Ruminococcaceae bacterium UBA945 | reverse complement strand
CACGCCCTGCCTGCTGGTCGCCGCCGCCGTAGACATTGCCGCCGACCAAACCGCCGTGAATTTTAACTTGTGAATTACCGGTGGTGTTTTTTCCAATACCACCGCCAAAAACATTATTGACAATGCCTCCGAACACCCTAACGGTAGTATTCCCTTGTACTTCAGTAGCATCGCCGCCTCCGTATAGACTTCCCTGAATCTGTGCATTTCCTCCGACAGAAACATTGAAATCTCCGGTCATCATAATGCCATTGTTAGTCGTTGCGGCAACATTGCCACTCACTAAGGCATCTCCCGCCAAAACAATTGTCGGGCTGACTTCTAACCTGTTAGAATAACTCATTAAACCGAAGATTCCCGTATATTCTCCCGAAAGAAGCCTTGCTTGAGGTTTTGTTCCATTTGGCGTTGCTCCAGTATCTGCTTTAGCACAATAAATATGAGGTCTATTGCCTGGTGCACTGGAAGACACATTATTCCCTACGGTTAGAATGGAATTATTTATCATTATATTTGAGTCTTGAATTCCCGTATGTCCGTTCATTATCACATTTTCTACTCTTAAATCGGCATTAAGCGTAAGCCTTCCTCCCCACATTCCTCCCGGCCAGAATATGGCAGAAGCGTCGCTATATAGTCCTTTGGGGTCAAGCGATGTGATGGTGAAAGGATAATTCGCCGGAGTGGTAAGCGCACTGCCCGTATTGATACTTCTTATTACCAGATAGTTATTATATATGCTCCCGCCTTGAGCGGTTGACTTGAGTGTACTTTGAATTTGTGCAGCACTTGGCAAATCTGCGGCAGCCCACTGTGTACCTGCAGTGCTTCCATATAACACATTAACATCGTTTACGTTTACCCATTTTGCCGTCAGTTGGGTATCGCCGGTTATTGTAATTACCTCACCCGGGTCGCGGTGCGTTCCCGTTCCGGATTCCTCCCACCCGCCGAAAACAAATCCTGTGCGTGCATAATAGCACAGTGGCACTATAACTTCACCGTCAGGTGCCGCCATAACTGTTTCATTAGTTCCTGTCACATTAGCCGCTCCCGCGTCAAATGTAAGCATTGGCGGAAGCGCCGCCATTGCCGCCAAGGCTCTGAATTCCGCGCCCATGGCTCTCACGGGAGCAAGCGTGACCTCTTCCTCCGTTTCGTTGCTTGAAGAAAACAGCGCGAACAATCCCCGCTGCGCAGCTTTTTTGACGCTCAACTGCGCGCGGAATTCCCTGTGCTCATCGCCCGGCTGAATCTCTCTGACGAGAATTTGCGAGGTTTCGCCTTCTATGTCGTTCCATACATATTCGCCTGTGCCGAAGTCAATTTCTCCCACCTGCCAGCGGATATTGCTATACTCGTAGCCGTCCACCGATGGGATTTCAAATGTGGTCGTACCATTATCATGACTCTTCCATATATCAATATTCGGCGTCTTTTCCCAGGACGCAACGAAATATAAGTTGTCTCGCTCATTCACCTGATATGCCGAGCCGGCCTCGCGGATATAATCCGGCGCGTCCTGCGATTCCGTCCAGCCCATAAAGCTGTAGCGGAACATCGCGTCGCCGTCTTCACCCGAGAACATATGCGGCTCTAAAGGCAAGGTGATTTCTCCGCCGATGACGGGCAGCTCCTGCAT
>DBCZ01000094.1:30935-49741 GCA_002293315.1 Ruminococcaceae bacterium UBA945 | reverse complement strand
CCAGCTCTGACGGGAAGAAGATTTCTCCGCTTATTTCCTGCTCTGTTATCCTTTCAATCGCAAACTGATTCTCCGAGCTTTCGTCTGTGTTTTCAACTGTGATATTGGTGCCTTCAAATTCATTCTTGACGAAAAGCGGCTTCGGCGCCTGATTTTCATCGGCGCCCGAGAACGCGCCTTCGCCGATGCGTATGAGGCTTGCGGGCAAGGTCAGGCAATGCTTAAGATTGCCGAGGTTATAGAAGAGATAATCACCGATGGAGGTTATGCCCATGCTTATCTCAAGCGCAACGATTTTGCCCGCTTTATGCGCAAACGGCGCAGTTTCCGGCATGTAATTCGCCGTGTCTCCATAGCCGCTTATCGTAAGCAGGCCGTCATCTGAAAGCTCCGCCGTTATTTCTCCCGGGTTCACCCCTATGTCAAAGGTTCGCTCATTATCAGGTACGGCCGCAGCCATACCTGTCTCAAGCAGAAATGCCGCGACAAGCATAATCACAAGAAGTATGCAAAGAAGCTTTCTTAAAACACTTTGGATTTCCCGCGTATTCCTTTTCTCCATGAACGAACCTCCTTTCTCCTTTTTCAGTTTCTGTCTTTTCCTTTATTCCAACAAAACCGTGAAGTTGCTCTTCGTATATTTATCGCTCACATTTTTCTTGTAAAAGGTGAACGTGTAGATTCTGCCGGATTCCACCGCCACCGTGGCAGTTGAGCCTGCGGCATTTGAAAATACGGCGTCAGAGGTGTCGGGAATCAGCCCGTCCTGCCAGGCAATCGTCGCAACCTGCCCGGTAGAGCCGCCGCCAAGATACAGCACCACCATGTTCCCCACGTCTTCAACCGTATATGTAATGGTGTTTTGAATCGTCGTGAAGCCATAGGCGGCCGTAAGCCTGCGTTCGTATCTTCCCATAGACGTGGCGGAAATCCTCACTGTGCTGCCTTCAGCAAACAGACTGCTGTCTATCTCCAAAACCACATCATGTGTTTGCGCACCCCCGCCGCCCGTAAAGGTTACTGAGCCGCTTGTTCCGGGGATTTCAGCACCGAGAACGTCTTCCGCCTGATAATCCACGCGGAATTCCTCGTCGGTTACCCTAAGTGAGTCGACGAAATTGCGAAGCTCAAAAGGAATGCTTATTGCATCTGTCTCCTGCGCCTCAATTTGATAATACGGCTCCGGCGCTTCGTCTGAAAGCCTGTCGCTGGCGAAATAGAATGGCTCGGCGACGGCTGCTGTGCTGCTGTCACTAGCGAGAAAATATCTCGCCATCGTATATGTCAGCGCAGACAACAGCAAAGCTAACGCGGCAAGTATAGCCAGCAGCGTCAGCGGCGTAAGCTTCTTTTTTGCATTCTGTCTTGTTTTTGCCATCAGGTCACCAATTCCTTATGTCGGGTCAGCCTGCATGGTATTAACCTTGATTGTAACCATATCAATTTCATCGCTGTAGCCGTCGTCGCGTATCCTCTCCGGCCAGTCCACCGTTAAGGTGTAGCGATGCTGCGTCTTTGTAGTGCCCGCGGGCAGAATCCCCCCCGCAGCTTGAAGCGTCGTTTGATTAAACGCTCCTACCAGCCTGTCACCTGCTCCGCCTGATGCCCCGGTGCCGGAAAGATTGAAGCTCAGCGGAAGGTTATTCGTCGTAACTATTATTATATCATATGTAAGCGCAACCTCGCTTACCACATTGTTTTCGCCATAGTTCTCAACTGTGAAAACAAGATTCTGCGTTGCGCCGGGGTAGATGTTTTCGCCGAGATAAAGATTTGCTTCATAGGATGTTCCCGCGGCAAACAGAGCGATTGAAGCCGTGCCCACCGCCGCCTCCTCGGAGGTATATCTTGCCAGCGTGCCGGATGTGACCACCATTGAAACAACCACCACTATGTATATGAGGTATTTAATAAGCCGCTTATTCTTCAGTAATTTCATGACTCATTCACCCTCTGAATATCTGCCTTTTGAACCGCGATTCCTTCTGTCCATAAAAGTCGGCAGCTCAATAAGCAGAAAGCCTATCACGATTATCACCAGCAGCCCGAGCGGGGATTTGAGGAAGTTCAAGAAAGCCCCCATTCCCTCTACCGCCGTGACCACCTTGCCGACTATCCTATATGGCGGCGCTAGATTCTCGTCTTCCACATTGTTTGCATCGCCCTTTGTTATGAAGCCCTCTGAAAGCTTACCGACTATTCTGTGTGTGACGAGCGCATCGCCGCCTATCCTGAACGTGATGATGTCACCCAGATTATAGCTTTCCTCCTCATGAATTATGACCACATCGCCGGGAGAAAAGGCCGGCTCCATGCTGCCTGAGGTGACTATAAGCTGCGAGTATCCCAGTAACTTCGGCGGGTCTTGCTTCAGGAGATACTGTGCTGCCAGAAGCCAGAGATTTGCTAGAATCAATATGCCGAGGACTATGCTCAGGATAACTCTGATAATCTTGATAACCGCTTTCATGCTTTTTCCTTTTCCAGAAGAATTCTCTTCTGAGATTTTATTCTCTCAAGCCCGGATACCTCGTTTCATCGTCCGGATTTACAATATCCTTGCGCGTGGCGGAAATATCTATCGCTATCATATAGGCTCTGTCATCATCAACCGCCACTTCCGTATCCTGTGCATCTAAAGCGCTCCGCCTTTTTTTATCACTTGTCTGATACGGCCATTCCCAGTCAAGTCTGTAAACAACTTCGGATTTCCCCGGGATTCTCACCGCATCAGCCATAAGTGTACCATCTCCGCTAATCTCATTTGCACTCATATAGTTGATTCTTCCACTTTCTGAATAGAGACTGTATAGCAGAGGCAGATGAAAGGTCTGCTCCGTGAGCTTCATTTGGTATTCTATCGCGAAATCATTGTCATTTATGAGTCGAAAAAGATAATACCCTTTTGCTCCCGGCTCTATTATCGGTGTTTGTGCTTCAGCTTTTCTTGTATTAATTGATTTACTTATTACTTTCCCCGAACTGTCAATTCTTTTGCTGAATAAGTCAACGGCAGACTGCTGTTGCCACGATACACCGTCAACCGACTCGGCGATGAAAGTGGACGGCGGCGTGGGTGATGGCGTAGGCTCGTCCGCTTGCGATTCCGGCAATGATGGGGGGGCATCGTCCTTTCCTCCGTCATCGCCTTCATCTCCGGGGCTTGGCTCTTCCGGCATCGAGGATATCGGCGGCGGTGCAGGTTCTACAGGGGGGGCGGGCACAGGTGTGTAGTCGTCTTCGATATCAACCTTTCCGACCTCATCATCCTTTATGACAATCGGCTGCTCGGATGGATAATAAACCTCGTCTCCCGCTTCGACCGACGAATCCGGGTTAATCTGCACACCGCTGTCTGTCTCAATTCTGCCGTCCTGCGTAATCTGTATCCCGGGTGCGACGACGCGCTCATGGCTCTGCCTTTCTATATATCCCTCGGGCGTGATTACGTCCATGCTTTCAGGGAAAATGACATATCCCTCAGGCACGATTAAATTGCCTGACGGCGTGACCGTCATTCCGGCGCTGTCCATGGAAAGCGCCTTGCTCTTGAACGTTATCAAATCATAATCCGTCGTCGTTACGTAGGAATCATCTTCTGAGATAAGTATTTTCTCACCTTCAAGCTTAACTGTGAGCTCAAGCATTCTGGTGTTGTCAGGCAAAACCAGCCGCGGCTTATCCTCCGCGCTTAAATCGGCAATCAGCTCGCGGCTTCGGTTGAAGTCGAAGGTTACCTCAGTAGTGGCAATCACGCGCTTTGATGTATCCACCGCCTTGAGCGTATATGCGCCCGATTGTATATCCGAAAAGCGGAAAACACCCTCGCTGTCTGATTTTTCCTCTGCCTTGCTCCCCAGCTTCAAAACTATGTTGGGCAAAGGCGTGCCGTCTGCACCGATTGCTTCTCCCACGCTTTTCAGGTATTCCCCCGAGGCACTGCGAACTCTTGCTGAAAGAAAATGCGTTATTTCATCTCCCACATCGCTTGCGCTCAAGGAGGTCGGCGCCATAAGCGGGATTGTGTCAAGCTGGGTGCCGCGAAGCTCTCCCGTGGCATTCTTGCCCATAACGAACCCCAGAAGCCCGGATGTAATCACAAATGCGAACAGAATGATGATAAACAGCGGGCGGAGAAGCCTGTCTGTTTTATTTCTGCTATCTGTCTTTTTCATTGAGGCCTCTCCTTTCATAAAGAACTCTATATCTTTTCCAAAAAAAACCTCGGCAAAGAATGGCAAACCACCCTTTGCCGAGGGCTGTTACCGTCGGCTGTGCCTAATAATTCAATCACATACTTATCTTTCAAAGTATCACTCTTACAGCGTTGGATCCACCTGTACACCCTTGACTTCAATTATTACTTCCGATATACGGTCTGCAGCACTTTGCATACCATAGCTGGTATCCTTAGCATGATAATTTGAAATTGCAGCTGAACCTGTTACTCCTGCAGGTGCTTCATACGGCCAAATCCAATGGATATAATAGGTTTTTGCGGTTAACGCGCCCGGGTCAACCCTTGTTTCGGCGAGAACATTCATTCCTGTGTTCATAAAATCACTGATCTCCGAGATGGCACTAAACGTCACTCCGCTGGGGTTGGAATTCTGTGACGCGCCAAACTGCATGTTATCCGGGAGATTTCCAGATAAACCAAACAACTTAATACTGACATTCACCGCTACTTCGCTTCCGGTGGTATCTACCATGATTGGAATCACGCCTTTAGCACCGGGGGCAAGAAACTCCGCCCTTTCGGAATCTGAACTGCCGGCAATAGCCGTTGTTCCCGGCTTATAGCTATTCGACACCAGATCAAATGTTCCTGTCCACGTACGCGTTCCCACATCGCCAAGATTCGCGTTATACGCATTGAACCCAAAGGCTGCGACAGTCGCAGTTCCCGTGGCTTCTTTTAACGTGGTGTACTTGGCCAGCGTGCCGGATGTGAGGCTTGTCGTAACAAGCGTCAAAACCAATGCAACTACGCCCAATCTAACCGCCATGTTCCTCTTTTTCATTTTACATTCCTCCTGTAAATTTGTTCCAGCTCTTCTTACTTGATTTTTTGATTGTTCGAAACAAGTTTATCATTTCGATTAATTCCCTGAGTTTTCACGGAAGAATTCGCTATTCGTTGTTATCCGGCTCCTGGTGCGAAATAGCCTCCGCATATGTGTGATTATCTTCAGCAGCACTCTGCTGCGAGTCACCAAAATATTCCTGCGCGCTGTTTTCTGAAACCTGCGCCCTCAGCCTTTCAAGCTCTGCCTCCAGCTCCTGCTTGCTTCCGGCTTTCTTTCTTGATGCCACCGCCCTGCGGACGACATCCCATAGCACAAACAAGAGAAGCGGCACCACAATGAAGACTATCATTCCCGTGGTCGTCTGCATAAACAAGGCCAAATCGCCCAGCCCCGGAATATGCACGCCCGTATATTTGCCCTGAACCTCCGGCGCAGAAACCGGCGTTCTATCCTCGGTGTTGTTTGCATCTCCGCGCGTGATGAAGGTATTGAGGCCTCCGTTAATCTGCGTTTCGATAATCCTGTGTGTAACCGCGGCGTCTGAGCCATACGGGATAAAACAAATTACATCTCCCACCTGAAGTGTTTCCGTATCAACTTCCTGAATGAAAATCATGTCTCCGGTAGAGAATTCCGGCTCCATTGAGCCTGAGAGACATATAACAGGTGCAACGCCAAAAACGGTCGGGATTCTCTCCTCGTCCATGTAGCTTTTAACCACAAGAACGAGATTCACGACAATCAATGGTATAAAGATAACACAGAGCAGGATTCCGACTATACTGACTATTCTCTGACCCACGCTCCGTCCAGTGTTTGAATGCTTTTTTTCCTTAGCCATGTCACCATTTTCTCTTTTCACCTTAATTATAACACACCAGCCACGGAAAATTCAATACTTTTTGATAAGAATTATCAAAAAAATGGAATTCGCCACTTACTCACTAAATAATACCATTTTGAAACACAAAATACGCCGCCGATCGACCGCATACAATATGTATATTCGTATTATCGCACATCATGTGCACTTTTGCAACACTTTTCACCTATTTATTCGGTGTTTTCACTCATTTTCTGCTATTTTGTACTATACTGCTTCACTTTTCATATATTTAGTGATATTATTCTCTTAGAAAGTGAATAAAATAAGGGATAGGAGGGAGCGCTTTGCTTAACATCGCATTATACGGAAGCAACGAGAGGGTGCTTGGCGAGCTTGAGAGGCGGCTCACGGAGAGCCTTCGGCTCACAGGCACAGACTATTGCCGGCTTCACAGAATCAGTTTCTTTCAAATGAGCCTGTTTGAAAACGTGTATAATCTCTTCATTATAGATATCACTGAACACTCGGAGAGAGGGCTTCTTTTTGCAAAGGATATAAAGGCAACTCCCGGTAATGAGGTGATTTTCATCGCGGCAAAACCGGCCTTTGCAATGGACGCCTTTGACCTCGACGCTCTCGCCTATCTCCTTGCGCCAATTGATTATACGCGCCTCACCGGGATTATCCTTCGGCATTTCCCGCCGAAGGAAAAAGAAGAAGGCCCTGCTGTCACGTTCAACACGGCCGACGGCGTAAATATTGTTAAAACCGGCAGAATTCTCTACATAAAATACACAAATCACCGCATGAATATAGTGCTGGATACCGGCGACGTCATCACCACCTCCAGCATGAGAATCTCCTTCACTGCCGCCGCCAAAGCGGTGCTGGCGCACCCGGATTTCATCCGAAGCCACTCTTCATATATCGTCAATGTGTCGCATATTGTAGAGTTCGGCACGGCATTCATCACACTCGATAACAAAAGCCGCGTTCCCGTTTCTCACGCGAAGCACAGCGCTGTGAAGAAGAAAATTTTAGAATATTATAATAACGGACGATAGCTTTTCATTTATTGTCTTGATTCATGAGAACACTCTCTCATCATTGCTGATTTTGAGGAAATATGAAAGAATCAGCGCCAACGCCATGAAGCCCACCAGCGCCAGATAAAGCATCGGGATATTGAACATATCCACGAACAGGCCGGATAAATTCTGAAGCAAAACCCCGCCCAGCGAGCTCACCGCGCTCAATATGCCCAGCGCCGTCGAGGTATAGCTCAGCCCAACGATGTTTCTCACAACCTTGAGGTTTATCATGACCAAAAGAGTCGAGGCGACGGCCTTGAGGAACACGATAACCCCCACAAGCACCACCTGCGAGCCGCTGAAAAAGCCGTAGCATATAAACTGCACTACCGCTATCAGAAGCATAATTCTCATGAGTGTGGTTCCTCTGATTTTATCCATAAACCTGTTTGAGAAGACGATGAGCGGAATCTCAACTATCGTGCTGAAGAATAGAATCGTGCCGACGACGGTTATGCTTATGCCGTTTTCCGCCATGAGAACAGGCACATAAATCATGTTCACACCGAACGACCCGGAAACCAGAATCACTATCATAAGATAGAGAATGAAGTTTCTGTCTTTGAGGAACACAAGAGATTTTTCACTCTTCGGCTTCTCGGCTTCACTTGGTTTTTCCGGTGCGGGATTATTCACGCCGAGCAGACCGATGGACACCATCACAGCGGCAATAACTAGCAGGATAAAGATGAAATTCTCCGAAATCTGCTCCAGCGCAAAGCCCGCAATTTGCGCGCCTGCGGCATAGCCCAGCGTTCCCCACACGCGTATCGTGCCGTATCTGTATCTGCTCGAGCTCGCCATTTTTTCCGAAACGCTCATAAATGAGCTTATGCAGGACGCCATGAGGCCGTTGAGTATAAAGAGTATCCATACTTCATGGCTGATTGAAAACAGTATGCCGAATGCGCCGGCGAAGAGCAGAAGTATCGAGCCTATCAGCTTGGGCTTTTGCAGCTTATCATTGAGATAGCCGACAATCGGCAGCATGATAATCGAAAACAGGCTCGCTGCAGACACGATGAAGCTCATTTCCGCTGCCGTTTTGCCCGTTTGCCTCAGATAAATAGAGAGCACCGACCCCGGCACAGCCATACAAAAGAAATAGAAGAAATATGTTATGATATAGCTTGCATAGCTCCCTTTATACTTTTTCATGCTTCCTCCCGCATTCAGCCGATTGCCGAAATTATTCGCCTAACATTATAGTTTATATCCCTAATTTCAGATTTAGTCAATGTTTATTTTGAATAAATGATACTATATAATACTATTATTGTCAAATTCTCTTCTATTAATTATTATGTAATCCTTAAGGTTTATGTGGATTTTTAATTTATAAATCACAGCTATTATAGCGGAAAGGCAGGCAGAACATGAGCGATTTATTCCCAAGGACGACGGTGGGCGGAGTTTCCGTCTCACGCATGATTATCGGCACGAACTGGCTTCTGGGCTTCAGCCATCAAAGCCCCTCGGCTGACGCGATGATTAAGCGCAGCTATGACGCGAAGGAGCGGTTTATCCCGCTTCTTGAGGCATATCTCGAGCATGGCGTAGACACGATTATGGGACCGTTCGGCTGGGCGCCGGAGCTTGTGGACGCCATTAAAGAAACCGAGCAGAAGCAGGGGAAGAAAATCATCATGGTTGAAACCCCCGTCGTGAATATGGACGATACCCCCGAGGCGCGCAGGGAAGCAGAGGCCACCATAAAGGCCTGCGCCGAAAGAGGCGCGACGTTCTGCCTCACGCATCAGGCCTCAACAGACCAGCTTGTTGACAAAAACAAGCGGGAAATCACGCGCATAGGCGATTACACCTCTATGATGCGCGATGCCGGCCTTATCCCCGGGCTTTCCACGCATGTTCCCGATACCATCACCTATTGCGACGAACACGGCTATGACGTGGAAACCTACATTCAAATCTACAACGCGCTGGGCTTCATGATGCCCCTTGAGATAGAGCTAATCTCAAGGATAATCCACAGCGCGAAAAAGCCCGTTATGACCATTAAGCCGATGGCCGCGGGCAGATGCACGCCCTATGTGGGGCTCAATTTCTCATGGCATACCATCAGAGACTGCGACATGGTGACGGTCGGGGCATATTCGCCCGACGAGGCGCGTGAGGATATTGAAATCTCACTCGCCGCTTTTGAGGGCAGGTTCCCGACCATGGGAATGCTCGGATAGGCGGTTTCGGCTAATCCACATATAAAGGAAAACTGCATGAAAATCAGGAAACCGTTAAAAATCACCGCTATAGTATTAGCCTCGCTGTTGCTGCTTATTATCATCTTCACGGCGGCTATGTTCATCAGTCAGTCTTTAACCGACCAGCGCATAAATGACGATTACGCCGCCGTTCTGAGCGACGAGGCGTATAACCGGCCTGTTTCCGTAGACGGTGTGAGCTTCATCGAGCAGAGGATAAGCTGTGGCTACGCAATTATCGAAATGCTTTCGCACTGGCAGGGCAAGGATATAACAGAGCAAAGCCTTTCTGATGAAAACGGCGGCGCAATCACCACCGCCATGGGAGACGGCTTTCTAAATGAAATGACGAGGCAGTTCCCCGAATGGCAAACCACACGCCACAGGGAGCTGACGAATTCCGAGCTGCTCAAAACCGTGTATGCTTCTCTCGCCGCGGGAATGCCCGTGCCGATTGAATTCGCGGCACAGCGCCTCGTCGGCGATGAGAAAACCTGGACGCTTCATTTCGCCGTCGTCACCGCAGTGGATTTGCGGCGTGACAGTATAGTCGTGCAGAACCCGTACGGCTATGAGGAGGTTTATTCGACGGAAGATTTCCTGAACGCCACGCGCTATGACAGCTACGAGAACATGGAATTCTTCTTGAAGCTCGGCTTTGTCTTCGGGCTCTTCGGCAAGAACACCGTCTATACCATCAGCGAATAAAAAAAGGACCCGCTAACAGCGGGTTCTTTTTATTAGCTTTCCGCTTGCTTTTCGGCAAGCTTTTTTTCATGCTTTTCTTCAAAATTGCTGAGGAAATAGATGGCTACAAAGCCCACAAGGAAAAGCCCGATGGAGTAAAGAATATCCATTCCCTGCGGGAAGCCTCTGAGAATCTGCGGCACAGAGCCGATTATGAAGCCGAAAATCATCAGGTAAGTTGCCGTCGGGTGCTTCGTCATCAGGCGCTCGAGTATCTTCGTCGTGAGAATTATCCCCAGCGCGAGGCCGACGCCAAGCGGCAGGAGATACAGCAGCTGCCGCGTGTTTATCGCGTTGAGTATGCCCTTATACATGCCGAAAACCTCAAACATATACGTCACGCTGATGCCCGGAAGCACAAGCCCTATCGCCGCGATGAAGCCCATTCCGACGAGCGCGAGGTTTCCCAGTAAGCCCGTGTCGCCCATCTGCACGGCGTCGGCCGGAATTTGAGCTATCAGCCACACAATCGCCGCGCCTATGACGGGATAGACAATAACGCGCCACGTGAATTTCTTCACCTCGGCTTTTCTTATCATCATCGGCACGCCGCCGACCACCACGCCCATGAAGAAAAATGAGGCAAGAACCGGGAAATTCTCCATCACCTTTTCAATCTGCGGCGCAAACAGCACCATGCCCAGCCCCGCCCCGCCGACAAACAGCAGCAGGAAAATCACACTTTTGAGCTTGTGCTTGAAAAATGAGCTGACCGAGCTTATAAGCTCGTCATACGCGCCGAGAATCATCGCCATCGAGCCGCCGCTCACGCCCGGCACGAGCATAGTCGCGCCCACAATGAAGCCCTTCACCGCAGTGAAGATTCGCTTTATAATATTCTGTTTTATGTCCGTTTGAGCCTCTGTTTTTTTATCCATATCAGCAGCTTTCCGCAATCCTTTCCAGTAATATCTCCGTGTCCTCCCAGCCGAGGCACGGGTCTGTTATCGACTTCCCGAACACGCGCTCGCCGTCTATGGGCTGGCTGCCCTCAACGAGATAGCTCTCAATCATAACTCCCTTGATAAGCTTTTTCAAATCAGCATTATAGTTGCGGCTGTGAAGCACCTCACGCACGATTCTTATTTGCTCTTTGTATTTCTTATTTGAATTCGCGTGGTTCGCGTCGATTATCGCCGCGGGGTTTCTGAGGTTCAGCTCGGCGTACATCTCCCAGAGCCTGTATAAGTCTTCATAATGGTAGTTCGGCACGGCTATGCCGAATTTATCCACGCCGCCGCGCAGAATCACATGCGCAAGCTCGTTGCCCTGCGTCGCCACCTCGTCGCCGCGATAGATGAAATGATGCGGCGTCTGTGCCGCCACAACGGAGTTGAGCATAACTGAATAGTCTCCGCTTGTTGGGTTCTTCATGCCCACGGGAATATCTATCCCGCTTGCCGTGAGGCGGTGCTGCTGGTTCTCCACCGAGCGCGCGCCTATGGCTTCATATGAGAGCAAGTCGTCAAGATAGCTGCGGTTCTCGGGATAGAGCATTTCGTCCGCCGCGGTCAGGCCGCTCTCGCTTATGGCGCGGATGTGCATTTTCCTTATCGCGATTATGCCGCCGAGCAAATCCGGCGCTTCATCCGGGCTGGGCTGGTGCAGCATGCCTTTGTAGCCCCCGCCGGTCGTGCGCGGCTTGTTCGTATATATTCTCGGGATAATCATCAGTCTGTCTTTGAGGCGCATATTCGCCTTTGCAAGCTTTTCAAGATAACGCAGCACGCTGTCTTCGCTGTCGGCCGAGCATGGCCCGATTACCACAACGAAGCGGTCGTCCTTTCCTGTAAAGATGTCTCTTATCTCGCCGTCACGCTGTCTTTTTATCTCTTTCAGCCCGTCTGATAACGGCAGCTGCGCCTTGAGCTCTGCCGGCTCCGGCAATTTCCTTACTATCTCCATATTTTTCCCTCTCTATATCTTAGTCATAGGCATCTGCGCCCACCACATTTTCTTCTTGGAAATCTCAAAGCCCAGCTTTTCCTGCAAAGCGCGTGACGCGTCATTCTTCTCAAAGAACTGCCCGAATGGCACCCAGCCTTTATCAAGGCAATCGTTTATCAAAAACTTCTCCAGGTTTATCCCCACGCCATGCCTGCGATATTCCTGCTTCACATGCAGAAAGCCCATGCTGCCCTCGCCGTGTATGCCGATAAAGCCCATCAGCGTCTTTCCGTCAAACGCACCATAAAGTGCCTTCTCGCCGATTCTTTCGATGACATATCCCTTGTCTTCCGTATCGTAAAGCATGGCCACCTCGTCGATGTGTTCCTCCGCAAGCAGCTTAATATTCATACTTTCGTCAAGCTCTTGCCTTCCGCCGCGATAAACCACCTGATGGCACGGCTCTAAAAACGGCACATAACCGAATTTCGCCGAGAGCAGGTTCATCGCCCAGTCTTGATGTACGGCAAAAATAAATGACGGCTCAAGCCAGTCGGTCAGCCTGTCGGCAAGCTCCATATCCTCCGTTGCCATCATGAACACGCCGCCGTTATTAAGAACCAGCGCGCCGTCGGTGTCGCCGTACCTCACATCACCGATATTTCTTCTGATGGTCTCTATCATATCAATATGCGAGGCCTCGTCAGCCATCAGATATTTTAATGCTCTTTCTGTTTTGTTCATAGCACTCTCCTTCGCTTAAAATAACAGCTCCATCGCCCCGATTACGCCCGCGTCCTGCCCGAGCTCCGCGAACTTAAAATAAACAGGCATGTCCGTTTGGCGGTAGGAATCGAACGCCGCTCTGACCCTGTCAAAGAGCATATCACCCATTTTTATCAACCCGCCGCCGAAAACAATGCAGTTAATATTCAGCGTAAGATACAAATTGAAAATCCATATGCCGATATATTTCCCCATCTGGTCAAGCGCCTTTTCAGCCATTTTGTCGCCTTGCTTATATGCCTCTTCAATGTGGTGCGCCGTGATTTTATGCGGGTCGCCGCCTGCCAAATCAAGCATTATGCTCTTCTCGCCCGCTTCTATCCATTTATTTATATGGCGCACAATCATCGCGCCCGAGGCATATGAGCAGATGCAGCCTGTGTTTCCGCAGCCGCATTCTATACCTGCGCCGGGGGTGACAATCGTATGCCCGCTCTCACCGGAAGCTCCGTCGCTGCCCGTGAACAGCTTGCCGTCTATGATTATCCCCGAGGCAAAGCCCGTGCTGACGGGGCAATACACCATATGCTCAAACCCGCGGCCCGCGCCGTGCCGGTATTCCGCCAGCGCCGCGCTGTGGCTGTCGTTGCCTATCACAACGCGTACGCCCGGCAGCTTGCTTTCGATGAAATCCGCCACAGGGAATTTATTCAGCTTCGGCAGCATCGCGATAAGCGAAATCTCCCCCAGCTTTGAATTCACCATGCCCGGAATTCCTATTCCAACGCCCGCAAGCTCCGTTATGCCGTGCCCGCTTTGCTCAATCAGCTCCTCCAACGCGTGGATTATCCGCAAAAAAAGCTCTTCGGGCGGAAGCTCTTTATCCGTCATGATTTTATCCTGCGCGATTATCACTTTGTCGCCGTCAAAGACAGCGATTGCCGTCTTCGTGCCGCCCAAATCAACGGCGGCGTATATTTTGCTCATAGTCTCTCCTTTTGCATTTCAGCCCTTCTCTTCAGCTCCTTTATAATTTCAACATAATCCGTCTTTGAAAAATCTGTTGTGTCAATCTCTTTTCTCTCGCCGCCTATGTCGAATTCCGCAAGAGAAGCTGTAGCGGAGGAAAATGCCGCGAAGTCATTCAGTCCGTGGAATTTATGAATCGGGTGCCGTTCAAGGCTGACCTCACGCGCCATAAAACGCTCATACGATACTTTCATATCACAAGTGAATATATATGTTAGGACCTCGGCATCAAATTTCTCCGCCGCCTCTATTACCCTCTGTTCTTCGCCTTTCTTGAAATTACTCTCAAGTATTAAGGTATTCCCGGATGCAAGCTCTCTTTCCGCTATATGCATAAGCGCTTCAAATGAAGCCACGCTCAGCCTTTTCCTGTCTTCTATGCTGTAAAGCGCTATTTGCTTCCCTATGACCTCATTCATCGTATCTTTATCATAATAGGGAATGCCAAGTTCTTCTGAAAGACGTTTCGCAAAAGTGGATTTACCCGAAGCAAGAAGCCCGCCTACAATAATCAGCATGCTCATGCCTTTTCCTTCTTTCGCCGCTCAATTTCCTTGAAATCCGCCGTTTCCCTCACGATTCTATCAAGCTCGGGCATCTCCCTTTTCAGCGACACGATTTTCCCCTCGGCGTTTCTGAAGCAGTGATAGCTCTTACCCGTGCAGCGCACGTTGCCCGTCGCCTTATCGGTGACCTCATAGGCATAATTGATTCGCGTGCCCGTGTATTCCTCAATGAAGCAGCGCACCTCGCAGATTTCATTGAACAGCGCCATAGATTTATACTCAAGCTCTATTTTAATCACGGGGCTGCCGATGCCCGCGCTTTCCATCTTTGCGTACGGATAGCACCAGCTGTCCATCTGCGCTATCCGCGCCTCTTCAAACCAGCGGACGTAGTTCGCGTGATACACGCAGCCCATCTGGTCGGTTTCATAATAATACACCCTGTGTTCGTGGACGCACCCGAGTTCTTTTTCAGCCATTTTGCCGCACCTCAAACTTCGTAATGCAGATAGTTTACCATAAAAAAGCAATTTATGAAAGGTGGAATCTTGCCGCCTTTGCGCAAACAAAAAACAACCGAGGCAAATCGGCTGTTTTTCTGTTTGCTTTCTATTCCTTCGGCTTCAGCGGCTCGCCGTCTTCCCAGTTCCTGTTGAAGTAGTCTTCGTCGGGGGAGTAAAGCCAGGTGCTAATGCTCTTATCTGTCTCCGCCGAATCTACAATATATTTCGGCAGCAATATTGCGCCGCTGTTTTCAATAATCACGGAAAAGCTTTCCTCTTCATTGAGATAAAACAAAAACATGTCGGTGTATCCAACCGTAGGGGCGGTCTCTGCAATATATGCCGCTTCATAGCTGTTGAGCTTGTCTATAACCGCCTGCGCTTCCTCGCTTGACAAATCCGCACGAAAGCCGGTATAGCCGCTCTGATAACTGACCTTCAAATAGTCATCTAAGCTGAGATTTATCGGCCGGGTCGTCGGCACATCTGAAATGATTGGGTTATCAAAATCCAGCGCAGATATTATCTCATCATAGCTGTCACTTGAGGTTAATGTATATTTGAGAACATCATCGCCGGTTAGGCCATCTCCAAAATAATTTATGAAGCCGTCTGAAAGTAAGAAACCTATTTTCGAGCCGTCATTCATTATGAAATCCAAATTATACACGTCACCATCAAGATGCAGTTCTTCTGTTTCTTCTACATACACGCCGTTCGCAGCATCACATATTCTTCTTATTTTTTCTCTGTCAAAGATATTTCTGCCGTGATTCGTCTCACTTGCGCTTGCTTCAACATCAATCAAGCCGTCCTTCCATGGCATTGACCACGCAATCACAAAAGCAACGTCGCTTTCGGAAATCTCGACCAGCTTCTCACCCGCGGGCGGCATGGGCGGAGCACTGCAAGACTGCGAAAAGAGAAACAGAGAAATAAAAGTTAAAATGATTGCAAATATCTTTTTCATGAATATATCCTCTCTGCATGCGTTCCCGGCGCTCACTCCAGTGGTTTTGGGCTTTGCGTGACCCTCGGAGGTTGGTTCGCGATTTCAAGATAATCATCTTCAAAATCGATGGGCTTTTCAGGATAATAAAAGTAGCCGTAATAATACCACGAACCCTCAACGGCAAAACCCGTTGAGCCGAAACGGAATACTTCCTCACCAGAGTCACCTGTGATTGTTATGCTTTCGCTCCCTCCGGAAACTTCATTTGGGTCGTATGACGGAAAAACGCGCGAGTAGCGAAATGAGTTCATAAAGTCTATAATCTCATGGAATTTGTCATCTTCAGAAGTATATTCGCTTGAATCATATCCTCCGGGCGTCCATTTAAGTGTGGCGATTTTATCAACCTCATCAAGGTTTATATCAAAAAGCTTGCCGGAAAAGGGAACATATGTCGTATATGGTCTGCTCCACCGCGGAATACCTATAACCAAAAATATAAGCGTGATGACTATAAGCAGATTTACGAAGGTGGTTATCAGCACAGTGCGAAGAACCACATGCTTCTTGCTGTGCTTCACTTTTGTGTTTTCCATGATAGCCTCCTAATTGAAATTGGCTTTCCTGTATCCTTGGCTTACTCAGATATTTCATCTTCTGAACTAAACGGGCCAGGGTCATCAGGGCGATTTGTCAGTGGTTCACGTATCCCGCCGCCCAGTTCAATAAACCTGTCGAAATAGCCTTCTTCGGCGGAGTAATATCTAATCCCGTTGCCTGCCTTATCAGTGTAGACAAATATGGTGTTCTCTTCGGGTGAAAACCAAAATTCCACGTAGTCAAACGCAACAACGAAATCTTCCAAATAATTGTTAGTATATGACGGATTATCAGTTTCTATTTTGCTATATCTGAACGCGTTGAGTATATCAATTATTTCCTTGTATCCATCATCTGATTTTCTATATATAGGGCGAGGCGGATTCCATCCGGATACATCGTTAAAACCGCTTCCCCCAAATCCAATGCCTTCAATGTGTTCACTGTTGCTGTCAATATAGAAAAGTCTGTTTGAAAATGGCAGCTCCATAGTGTAACCAAAACTTCCGCCGAAACGGGCAAGTACGTAAGGATAGGCGAACACAGCTATTATTATGAGAAGAACGGCGATAGGGATTATAATAATCCGTTTCTTAATTTTTCGCTTAATTTCATTTGTATTTGTCATATGCCACCAGCCCTAACCAAAATTGATTTCCCAGTATGTGCTGCCTATGGCTGCAATCTCTAAATATCTGCCGCTTCGGTGAGCTCAGGAGGCGCTTCTTCGGCAACTGACGCCAGCGGCACGCACAATACCAACAGACAAACCGCCAGCACAACCGAGATAGTTTTCTTTTTCATAACAATGCTCCTCCATATTTTTATTTGGTGAATATCACCATCTACATGATAAGCCCTTTTCACCTCGATGTCAATCATATTTGTGAAATTTGGGCAGCTTTTCAGCTTGCGATAAATAAAAAACTTGACAAGATAACACTTGTTCACTTATAATGAGGTTAACACTTGTTATCTCCCTTTTAAGGAGGCCATATGAACACGAAAGGAAAAATACTTGAGGCCGCGCTTGAGCTGTTCTCGCGCCGCGGGTTTTCGGCGGTTTCCGTGCGGGATATCGCTAAGGAGGTCGGGGTGAGAGAATCGGCGATGTATAAGCATTTTTCGGGCAAGCAGGCGGTTTTTGATACGCTTCTCGCGAATTACATGGCAACCTCGAACGCCTTCATGGGCGGAATTAACGCCCTGCCGTCGGCCGACCCCTCCACGATGATGGAAACCGCCGCGTTTTACCAGCAGATGTCTGACGAAGACTTTTTGCGAATCGGCGGCGGCGTGTTCACGGATTTTCTCATGCAGCCGGACACTCTCAGGTTCTGGCGCATGATTTCCATTGAGCGGCTGAATAACCCCGAGCTTGCCGAGCTTTGGAACCACCATCTTTTTGAAGAGCCGATAGCTTTTCAAAAGGGCATGTTCGGCATGCTGATTCACCTCGGCGGAATCAAGCCCGCAGACCCGGAAATGCTCGCGCTTGAATTCTTCGCGCCGCTTCTCACCTTGTACGTCAATGCTCTGCCGTTTGAAGCGGAGAGCGCAGTCTTTTCAAAAATGCTTGATTTCGCCGACAGGCATATGAAGCTTTTCAGGGAAATATACGGTAAAAAGGAGTAAAAAATGAAAGTAGTAGCAATACACGCCAAGAAAAATGGCACAACTAGAACCATCGCCACATTGCTCATTGGCGAGATTGAAAAACAATGCCCCACCGCTGAAATCAACGAATTCTGCGTGGCGGACGCCATGCCCTGCATCGGGTGCTTTTCCTGCTTTGCAAACGGAGAAGAGACCTGCCCGCATTATGATTACGTTCACCCGATTATCACCGCCATTGAAGAAGCGGACGTCGTGATTCTCGCCGCACCGAACTACTGCATGGGAATCCCCGGCGCAATGAAATGCTTCCTTGACCACATGGCATACAGATGGTTCTCGCACCGCCCGCATCCTTCAATGGAGCGTAAGCTCGGCGTGGCCATCTCCACCACCGGCAGCGNNGCAGCGTCGGCGCCGGGCCCGTCACAAAGGCCTTTAAGAAGCATTTCTTCGGCTGGACACTTGCACGGAGCTACCGCCTTCCCTTCTCTGTTTTTGCGACGAATTGGAACGAGGTGCCGCAAAAGAAAAAGCAGAAAATTGAAAAGCGAATTAAAAAGACAGCATCAAAGCTCGTCAGAAAATCCGGCAAGGGCAGCAGAAGCCTCTATCTACGCTTTATTTTGCGCACGATGAGAATTGTGCAATATAAAAACAACTGGTTCCCGCTCGACAAAGCCTGGTGGCAGGAGCAGGGCTGGATTAAAAGCAGTTGAGAGTGAGCGCAGCGACACGCAACGGCCCTATTTGCTTTTCTCCCTGCTTTTCTGTATAATATTAAGTTGGTGGGGTTTGCCTTGCCAACTATTTTATTTGGAGCTTGGTGATACTTTGAAAATAGGGCTTGATGTCGGCTCAACCACACTCAAGTGCGTTGTGTTCGACGATAAAAATAAACCTGTATATCAGGCGTATGAGCGGCATTTCTCGCAGATAGCCGAAAAGGCGGGCGAGATGCTCTCTCAGATACGCGATAAATTCCCCGAAGAAAAAAGCTTCGGGCTATGCATGTCCGGCTCGGCCGGTATGGGCATCGCTGACGATTTGAATATCCCGTTTGTGCAGGAGGTCTA
>DBCZ01000094.1:11861-30909 GCA_002293315.1 Ruminococcaceae bacterium UBA945 | reverse complement strand
ATTCTCTTCCTCTCCGGCTCGATGGAGGTGCGCATGAACGGCTCTTGCGCGGGCGGCACCGGCGCGTTTATCGACCAAATGGCCACGCTGCTCGGCATCACGCCCACACAGCTCAATGACCTCGCCGCCACAAGCGAAAAGACCTATAGCATCGCTTCGCGCTGCGGGGTTTTCGCGAAAACGGATATTCAGGCACTTTTGAATCAGGGCGCACAGATGAACGACATAAGCGCCAGCATTCTAATCGCCGTCGTGAATCAGACGATTGCGGGGCTTGCGCAGGGCAGGGAAATCGGCGGCAACGTCGTTTATCTCGGCGGCCCGCTTACGTTTTTCTCCCAGCTTCGCGCGGCGTTTGATAAAATCCTCGGCATAGAGGGCATTTGCCCGGAGAACTCGCTCTATTTCGTCGCGGCGGGCGCGGCGCTCTCCGGCACGCAGGAGAGCTTTGACATAGATGAGCTCGTCTCAATCGTGAAGAATTATGTCTCTAAGCACCCTTACAGAAGCGACTTACCGCTCTTCACCGATAAAGCCGAGTATGCCGAGTTTAAGGCGCGCCATGATAAAGATACGATAAAAACAGACGCCGGGCTGACCGCCTCAAAGAAGGCCTATATCGGCATTGACGCCGGCTCTACGACGATTAAGGCCGCGCTTGTGAATGAAAATGAGGAGATAATCTTCTCCAAATATATGCCTAATTCGGGCAACCCGATTCCATACGTCAGGGAATTTCTCACGGAAATATATGAGAAATATCCGGGCATAGAAATAGCCGCCTCGGCTTCCACGGGCTACGGCGAGGAGATTATCAAAAGCGCCTTTCACCTGGACATGGGTGTTGTGGAAACCATCGCGCATTTTACTGCGGCGAAGAAGTTTGAGCCGGAGGTCGATTTCATTATAGACATCGGCGGGCAGGATATTAAGTGCTTCAAAATCAAGAACGGCACGATAGATAACATCTTCCTCAACGAGGCCTGCTCGAGCGGCTGCGGCTCTTTCCTGCAAACCTTCGCCGGCGCATTGGGCTATGAGATGAAGGATTTCGCCCCCATCGGGCTTTTCGCAGACAGCCCGGTTGACCTCGGCTCGCGCTGCACGGTGTTTATGAATTCCTCCGTCAAGCAGGCGCAGAANNAAGGACGGCGCCACGATTGAAAATATCTCGGCGGGGCTTTCGATAAGCGTCGTGAAAAACGCTCTTTATAAGGTTATCCGCGTGACGGACGCCTCAATGCTCGGCGACCATATCGTCGTGCAGGGCGGCACCTTCCTCAATGACGCTGTTCTGCGCTCATTTGAGAAGGAAATCGGCAAAAACGTCACGAGGCCGTCTATCGCGGGGATTATGGGCGCATACGGCGCGGCGCTGTTCGCAAAGGCATATGTCCCCACAGAGCCCTCTCTTATAACCCTCGAAGAGTTAAAAAGCTTCAAGCATGAGGTTCAGGCAATCACCTGCAAGCGCTGCTCGAATAATTGCTCACTTACAATCAACACCTTCTCGAACGGAGAGAGGTATATAGCCGGAAACCGCTGTGAGAAGCCGCTTCAAAGGAAGACGGAGACCTCTGAATATAACCTCTATGACTACAAAAAGCAGCTTCTTGATTCCTACGCGCCGACGAACGGAACAAGAGGGCGCATAGGCATTCCGATGAGCCTGAATATGTTTGAGCTTTATCCGTTCTGGCACACATTTTTGTCTAAGCTTGGCTTTTCGGTTTTCCTTTCGCCGGAATCGAGCCGCAAGCTCTATTTTGAAGGACAGCATACAATCCCCTCTGACACCGTCTGCTATCCTGCAAAGCTGATTCACGGGCATATTGAAGAGCTTCTCAAGGAGAAGCCGGACGCAATATTCTATCCCTGCATGACCTATAACCTTGATGAGGGCTTGGGCGATAACCACTATAATTGCCCCGTTGTGGCGTATTATCCCGAGGTTCTGGACGCAAACATAGCCGCCCTCAAAAACACGAAATTCATCTATGACTACGTCGGTCTGCACAAGCGCAAGAGCTTCCCGAAGAAAATGACCGAGATTCTGTCGAAGTATTTTGACGGCATCAGCCTCTCCGAGGTCAAGGCGGCTTCCGACGCAGCCTATGAGGAATATTACTCCTTCATGAAGAAGATTCGTGACAAGGGAAAGGCCTTTTTAAAGCTCGCCGATGAGAAGAATTTGCCAATCATCGTGCTTGCCGGGCGGCCGTATCATCTCGACGCCGAGGTCAACCACGGCATCGACAAACTCTGCTGTGAGTGCGGCGCGGTGGTCGTCAGCGAAGACAGCATCAACGATTTAACCGAGAAATTCCCTACCGCCGTGCTGAACCAGTGGACATACCACTCGAGGCTTTACGCAGCGGCAAAATATATCGCCGAAAGCGGCGATAAGAGAATTAACCTCGTGCAGCTTGTTTCGTTCGGCTGCGGCGTAGACGCTATTACGGGCGATGAAACCCGCGCCATTCTTGAGGCGGGTGACAGGATTTACACGCAAATTAAGATAGATGAAATCACGAACCTCGGCGCGGTTAAAATCAGGCTTCGCAGCCTGTTTGCGGCACTCGGGCTCGGAAAGGAGGCGCATTGATGGCGAAGGCGAATATTGAGCGCGTGGAATTCACGAAAGAGATGAAGGAAACGCATACGATTCTTGTGCCGAACATGCTCCCCACCCATTTTGCGCTGATTATGAAGGTCATTGAGAGCTATGGCTATAAGGTTGATTTACTGCGTTCGTCGGGCCGAGAGGTCGTTGACGAGGGCTTAAAATACGTCCATAACGACACCTGCTATCCGGCGCTGCTGACCATCGGCCAGATGATGAACGCGCTTCACAGCGGTAATTATGACCTCGACAAGGTTGCGCTTATCATGACGCAAACCGGCGGCGGCTGCCGCGCTTCAAACTATATTCATCTCATCAGGAAAGCGCTAAAAAAAGACGGGCTTGAAAAGATGCCCGTTATCTCGATAAACCTCTCCGGGCTTGAGAGCAACAGCGGCTTCAAGCTCACTTTGCCGATGGTGAGAAAGGCCATCGCGGCGCTTGCTTACGGCGATTTATTGATGCTTCTGAAGAACCAGGTGAAGCCCTATGAGGTAAATTCGGGCGAGGCTGAAAAGCTCATGGAAAGCTGGACGGAAAAGCTCGTGAAGCTGTTCAGCGAGGGCAAAGCGTTCTCGCAGAAGGAATCGAAGAAATACTATGCGGAAATCGTGAAGGACTTCGCCGCAATTAAGATAAACAAAACAGAGAAGGTGAAGGTGGGGATAGTCGGGGAAATCTATGTGAAATACTCTGCCCTCGCCAACAATGACCTCGAGGAATTTCTCTTCGAGCAAAACTGTGAGGTCATGGTGCCGGGTATTCTCGGCTTCATGATTTTCAAAACCGACAACCGAATTGAGGACATAAACCTTTACGGCGGAAGCTCAGCCAAAAAAGCAGTTGTGAAGCTGCTGTTCGACTTTTTCTGCAAGTTTGAGAACAACATCATCGATGCGGTGAAAGAGTATCCTCAGTTCACGGCGCCGTCGCCGTATGCTCATCTGAAAAAAATCGTCGGGCCGATTATTGGCTACGGCTGCAAGATGGGCGAGGGCTGGCTTCTCACAGCCGAGATGATGGAGCTGATTGAACAGGGCTACGGCAATATCGTCTGCGCCCAGCCGTTCGGCTGTCTGCCGAATCACATCGTGGGCAAGGGCATGATTCGCAAAATCAAGGAGATTATGCCCGAGGCGAATATCGTGCCGATTGACTATGACCCCAGCGCCACAAAGGTGAACCAAGAGAACAGAATAAAGCTCATGCTCGCGGTTGCGAGGGAAAACATGGCATAAAAAGAACCCGCTAATAGCGGGTTCTTTTTATGCTTGCTCACTTCTTCAAAATTCCGTCCACTGCGGCTTTCATCTGCTCAATGACAGCTAAAGCGGCCTCTCTCGTCGGCGCCTTTGCCGAGAGGTAAATCTTTATCTTCGGCTCTGTGCCGGACGGGCGCACCGTGAACTTGCCGCCGCCCTCCAGCATATACTGCAATACGTTCGACTTCGGCAAAGTGATTTCACTCTCTGCACCGTTCTCCGTTTTAATCGACGTGCCGTAGTCGCTGGCGCTTATCACCTTGATTCCCGCAATCTCCGCCGGCGGGTTCTTCCTCAGGTTTTCCATGATGGCGTTCATCTCATTCATACCCTCTTCGCCCTCAAAGGCGAAATTGAGCGTATCGTTGAGATAGTAGCCGTGCTTTTTGTAGAGCTCCTCCATCGCGTCCATGAGGCTCATATCTCGGTTTTTGTAGTAAGATGCCATTTCGCATATCAGCATGCTTGCCGCCACGGCGTCCTTGTCGCGCACATATCCGCCCGGCAGATAGCCGTAGCTTTCCTCAAAGCCCAGGATATAGTCCTTTTCCCTGCCCCTGCTCTCCAAATCGGCGATAATATCACCGATGAACTTGAAGCCGGTCAGGCAGCGCTCAATTCTCACGCCATACTCCGCGGCGACGGGGTCAACCATATCCGTGCTGACAATCGTCGTCACCGCCACCGGCGTATCGGACAGAGTCCCGTTTTCCTTTTTCATTTTGGTCATGAAGTCAAGCAGCAGCACGCCGATTTCATTCCCCGTGGGCAGAACATATTCTCCGTTTTGCTCCACAGCCGTGCCGACGCGGTCACTGTCCGGGTCTGTTGCAAGGAGTAAATCCGGTTTCACTTTCTTTGAAAGCTCAATGCCGAGGCGCAGCGCCTCTTCAAACTCCGGGTTCGGGTATGGTGCGGTCGGGAAATTGCCGTCCGGCTCGCTCTGCTCCGGCACGATAGTGATGTCGGTAACGCCGATTCTATTGAGTATCCTTGTGGCGCACTTTTTACCCGCGCCGTTGAGCGGTGTATATACCACCTTCAAGCCGTTCACGTCTTTATAGAGGCTCTGCGCGTAGACGGCATCAAGGAAGGCGTCGGCAACCTCCGGCTTGATGTATTCGATTAAGCCCTCGCTTTCGGCTTTATTAAAGTCTGCGTATTTTATATCGGCGAAAATATCGAGGCTGTTTATTTCATTCGTAATTCCGTCTGCCATATCTGAAGTGATTTGGCAGCCGTCACTGCCATACGCCTTATAGCCGTTGTATTTTGCGGGGTTGTGGCTCGCCGTAACACAGATTCCCGCATCGCATTTGAGATACCTCACCGCCCACGAGAGCGCGGGCGTGGGCATAAGCTCACTGTAAAGATAGGCCTTTATGCCGTTTGCCGCAAGCACAGACGCGCTGATTTCCGCGAACATCACTCCTTTATTGCGGCTGTCGTAGGCAATCGCGACGCTCTGCTGTTTGCCGCCGCTGTGCTTTAGAAGATAATTTGAAAGACCCTGCGTAGCCTTCGCGACGGTGTAGACATTCATGCGGTTTGTGCCCGCGCCGATTACGCCGCGCAGCCCCGCCGTGCCGAATTCCAAATCGCGGTAGAATCTGTCTCTGATTTCCTCTTCATTGCCCTTGACGGATAAAAGCTCTTTGGTTAGGTCTTTGTCAGAGAGATCTGCGCTCAGCCATCTTTCATATTCTATCATATATTTCACCTCTGTGTTGTTTTTGCGTTCTTATATAGGAATTGTACAGTATTTTCTCCGTTTCTTCAAGCTCAAACTTAAAAGAAACTAGCTGTATGCAGCGTACTGCTCTTATCTCAGCTTCACTACATTCAGCACCACGCCCGCCTCGGTGATGTCAACTATGCCATAGGTGGCGTTATAGCCCGAAAGCGAGCCGGGGTTCATGATGTAAAGCCCGTCCTCGTATGTCTCCGCCGGCGTGTGTGTATGCCCGAAAAGCAAGATGCTCGCCTTTCTGTCTCTCGCCGCAAGCTTGATTTCATACTCACCGTATTTCACGTTATAGGCATGCCCGTGCGTGATGAAAATCCGCTTGCCGAGTGCAGTTAAATCCTCCGTAATTGGCAGGCTGGAGTTCCAGTCGCAGTTTCCCCTCACGCCCACGAACATCTTTGCGGGGTTTTCAAGCTTAACCGCCTCGAAATCCGCCTCGCCGTCTCCGCAATGTATGACTATCTCGGCAGTCGGCTGAGACGCAACGGCTCTCCGCAGATTTGCTGTACTGCCGTGCGTGTCTGACACGACGAGAAGCCTCACCTGATATGCCCTTTCCCGCGGATTATATATTTATGCGACGTGAGGTGCGAAAGCCCCATAGGCCCTCTTGCGTGCAGCTTCTGAGTAGAGATTCCTATTTCCGCGCCCAGCCCGAATTCCCCTCCGTCCGTGAAGCGCGTGGAGGAGTTCACATACACAGCCGCGCTGTCCACATTCTCGGTGAATTTATCGGCGTTTTCAAGGCTGTTTGTGATAATCGCCTCGCTGTGCCCGCTTGAATACTTCGCGATATGCTCTATCGCCTCGTCAATTGAATCCACAATTTTCACGGCAAGGATATAGTCTAAAAATTCAGTATACCAGTCGTCTTCCTCCGCAGGGGTGGTGGCAGGGATAATCCCCGCAGCACGCTCATCTGCGCGAATTTCCACATTCTTCTCATCCAGCTTCTTCTTGATTTCCGGTAAGGCGGCCTCTGCGATTTTCGAGTGGATAATCACCGTTTCAATCGCGTTGCAAACAGACGGACGCGAGGTTTTGGCATTGAAGATAATCTCCCGCGCCATATCAATATCAGCAAATTCGTCCACATACACATGGCAATTGCCCACGCCTGTTTCAATCACAGGTACCTTTGCTCCCTCTTTTACGGCATTTATCAGCCCCGCGCCGCCTCTGGGTATGAGTAAATCGAGATATTCCACAAGCTCCATCAGCTCTCTTGCGGATTCTCTGCTCGTGTCTTCCACAAGCTGAACGCAGTTTTCGGGCAGCCCCACCCCGACGAACGCCGAGTGCAGAATATCGGTAATAACGCGGTTGGAGTGATAAGCCTCCTTGCCGCCGCGGAGGATAACCGCGTTGCCCGCCTTTATGCACAGCGCCGCGGCGTCGCTCGTCACGTTCGGGCGTGATTCATATATGATGCCTATTGCGCCCAGCGGCACGCTGACTTTCTCGATTATCAAGCCGTTCGGGCGCTTCTCGCCGCCCAAAATCCTGCCGACGGGGTCGGTTTCAAGAGCCACCTCTATCATCGCCGCCGCCATGTCCCTGATTCTCTCTTCGTTCAGCATGAGCCTGTCAAGCAAGGCAACGCTCATCCCCGCTTTCTCCGCGGCATCCATATCCTTTTTATTCTCCCTGATTATTGCAGCCGAATTATCCTTCAGTGCCTTTGCCGCCGCCTTCAGCGCCTCTGTTTTCTCCGCACCGAGCGTTCTCAGCCCTCTCGCGGCTTTTTCCGCCGCGGCGCCCATCTCTTCTATTCTTGTCATAAGCTCACCTCGCCTTGAAATACGTTCCCAAACGGCCTCCGTTTAGCAAATCATGCAGGTTATCCATATCCTGCCCGTTTATTATATAGCACGGTATGCCGGCGGTTGTGGCAAGCTTCGCCGCCTTCACCTTGGTCGCCATGCCGCCCGTGCCCCTATTTGAGCCTGAGCCGCTCGCCAGCTGTTCAAGCTCCTGCGTAATTTCCTCCACCTCGCCGATTATCTTCGCGCCGGCATTCTTTCGCGGGTCTCCGTCAAAGAGGCCGTCTGTATCCGTGAGCATTATGAGCGCGTCCGCACAGACAATCTGCGCCACAATCGCGGATAGCATGTCGTTGTCACCGAAGTTTGCGCCCTCCAGCTCCGCCGTGTCAACGGTATCGTTCTCGTTGACGATGGGAATAACGCCCAGCGAGAACAGCTCAGCGAATGTGTTCTGCACATTCTGCCGGCTTTTTTCCGCCTCTGTAATATTCTTCGTCAGAAGCACCTGCGCGACGTTTTGGTTATACTCCCCGAAGAATTTGTCATACATGAACATCAGCTCGCATTGCCCCACGGCCGCCACCGCCTGCTTTGCGCTCGTCTCTGTCGGGCGCTCTTTCATGCCGAGCTTGCCGAAGCCCACGCCAATCGCGCCGGAGGTGACAAGTGTAATCTCTCTGCCGGCATTTTGGAAATCCGTGAGAACACGGCAAAGCAGCTCCATTCTTTTCAAATTGAGCTTGCCGTTTTCATGTGTGAGCGTCGATGTGCCGACCTTCACGACCACTCTTTTCGCTTCATTCAGTCCGCTCATGCTTCCTCCAATTTAGATGATTATCCCGCCGCCGAAGACCGTATCGCCCTGATACATCACAACGCTCTGCCCGCCGGTTACCGCCCTCTGCGGCTCGTCAAACACTATTTTCATCGCGCCGTTTTCCGGCGGATATGCCGTCGCCTCCGCTTCTCTGTGATGATAGCGAATCTTCGCCTTCACACGCGTCGGCTCTGTTATGCCTTCTGCGGCAACCAAATTCACGTCCTTCGCTGAAAGCTCGTTTGAAAAAAGCTCCTCTGCCTTGCCGAGCGTGACCGTGTTCTCCGCCGCGTCTATGCTCTTTACGAACATCGGCTGCGGAAAAGAAAGCCCCAGCCCCTTTCTCTGTCCGACCGTATAATGGATTATCCCCTTGTGCCTGCCGTATATTTCCCCGTGCGTCCCGATGAAATCTCCCGCAGGAAATGTCTTCTCAGCGTTTCTCTCAATAAACGCCGCATAGTCTCCGTCAGGGATAAAGCAGATGTCTTGGCTGTCTTTCCTGTGCGCCGAGACGAGCCCGTTTTCCTCCGCGATTTGGCGCACCTCGGGTTTATTCAACTCGCCGAGCGGGAAAAGAGCCTTTGAAAGCTGATTCTGCGTGAGAGAATAGAGCATATAGCTTTGGTCCTTGCTTTCATCAAGCCCTTTTTTCAGCAGGAAGCGCCCGCCATCCTTTTCAATCCTCGCATAATGCCCGGTGGCAATGCCGTCACAGCCGAGCTTTTCGGCCTCCAGAAGCAGCCTGCCGAATTTTATCTCCCTGTTGCACACCACGCATGGATTAGGCGTCAAGCCTTTTTCATAATCTGCGATGAATTTATCTATCACATGCGCCCTGAATTCCTCTCGCATGTCTATGGCATGAAATTCTATGCCGAGCTTTTCCGCCGTCTTGGCCGCGTCGTCTGCGGCGCTTCCAAAAGGCTCGCACAGCAGCAAGTTTATCCCGATTACCTCATGGCCTCCATTTTCCAGCAGCAGTGCGGCTGTGGAGCTATCCACCCCGCCGCTCATCGCAACCCCTATCTTCATAGGCTTCCTTTCTCTGTACGCGGCTTTACTCTGTTAAAGTATTTTAGCACAGATTTGCGGGGAAAGCAAAGCTATGCGTCAATTATACGAGCGGCAAAATCCTCTCGCTAAAAACTTCACATCGCTTAATCCACTTCATCTCATATTCATCGGCGGGAATTATCCTCTTTGCAAGCGCGGATATATCCGTCACATTTTCCTCTTTACACCATTTGATGCACTCTTCATAGAGCTTTCTGCCGTTGCCGGATATTACCTCATCGTCGGAATCAATCCTCGCGCAGATCTCGCCTATCCCCAGAAGATACGCGCACACCGCCCGCGTATGCCCGTCGGTGAGCGTATATCTGCCGTCGCCGAAGTCACATACAGGCAGCGGGTTTGCTGCAAAGTCTGTGTCCGCCGTCACCCATGCATTTACTTCCTCGAGCTTTCGCTCGCTTATATACAGCTGGCTCACGCCCAGCTCGCTAATCTTTATTCTCATTATCTGCTCCGCCTAAAGCAAAGCGGGAGATATTATCTCCCGCAATCGGTTTTATCAGTCTCTGCGTTCACGTCTGCCGTCTCTCCTGCCGTCTCTTCTCGGGCCGGAGGGTCTTCTGGGTGCGTCGGAAATCGTGTTCTCCGGCACTGCGCCGTCCAAATCAATAAGCGCGTCTCTCCTGGAGAGGTTCAGCCTGCCCTTGTCATCTATCTCAAGCACCTTAACCTTGATTATATCGCCGATGTTCACTACGTCAGTAACCTTGTCCACACGCTTGATGTCGAGGCGGCTGACATGCACGAGCCCCTCCTTGCCCGGGGCAATCTCAACAAACGCGCCGAAATCCATAATCCTCGTGACCTGACCGTTATAATATGAGCCCGGCTCGGGGTCGTTGACAATCGTGTTGACTATATCGAGCGCACGGTTGCAGTTGTCTATATCTATGCCTGAGATGAAGACGTGGCCGTCTTCCTCAATGTCAATCTTCACGCCGCACTCTGCGCTGATTTTCTGAATGACCTTTCCGCCTGAGCCGATGACCTCGCGGATTTTATCAACCGGGATAATGGTTGAAAGCATCTTGGGCGCATACTTTGAAAGCTCGGGTCTGACCTCGGGGATAGCCTTCAGCATGATGTCGTCAAGGATATAGTCCCTCGCCTTGTGCGTCTTTTCAAGGGCTTCCTTTATCATTTCGGGCGTCAAGCCGGAAATTTTCAAGTCCATCTGAATGGCTGTGATGCCCGCATGAGTTCCGGCCACCTTGAAGTCCATGTCGCCGAAGAAATCCTCAACGCCTTGAATATCAACCATCGTCATCCATCTGTCGCCCTCTGTAATTAGACCGCAGGAAATTCCCGCGACGGGCGCTTTAATCGGCACGCCGGCGTCCATCAGCGAAAGCGTACTTCCGCAGATTGCCCCCTGCGAGGTTGAGCCGTTTGAAGAAAGCACCTCTGAGACGAGACGGATTGTGTACGGGAAATCCTCTACCGGCGGAATTACCGGGATAAGCGCTCTTTCAGCCAGCGCGCCGTGTCCTACCTCTCTCCTGCCGGGGCCTCTGCTCGGCCTTGTCTCGCCGACAGAGTATGACGGGAAATTGTAATGATGAATATATCTCTTCGTCTCCTCGTCGTCTATGCCGTCGAGAAGCTGGTTATCTCTTACAGAGCCGAGCGTTGCGACCGTGAGAACCTGCGTCTGGCCTCTCGTGAACATGCCTGAGCCATGCACTCTCGGCAGCAGCGCAACCTCCGCGTTCAGCGGGCGAAGTTCATCCATGCCTCTGCCGTCAACCCTCTTCTGCTCTTCCAAAAGCCAGGTTCTGACTATCTTCTTCTGCGTTCTGTAGAGGCAATCTTCAATCTGCGCGCCCTGCTCGGGATATTTCTCGTCAAACTCGGCGTGGATTCTGTCATATATCGGGCGCATTCTCGCGTCTCTCACGTTTTTGTCGTCTGTATCAAGCGCGGCTCTCATATCCTCTACGGCTGATGCGAAAATCTCCTCGAACATCTCGTCCGGCGCAAGGGTTGTATCATATGAGAAGCTTTCCTTGCCGAGCTCTGCCTTTATGCCCTTGATGAATTCGATTATCTTGAGGTTCGCCGCGTGACCGGCCATGATGCCGTTATACATTTCCTCGTCGGTCACTTCATTGGCGCCGGCTTCAATCATTGCGATTCTCTCGTCCGTTGAAGCCACCGTCACCGCCATGCGCGAAGCCTTTCTCTGCTCCGCATCGGGGTTTATGATAAATTCGCCGTCAATCAGGCCGACGCTCACGCCGCTGATTGGGCCGTTCCACGGGACATCGGATATTGAAATGGCGATAGATGTACCTATCAGCCCCGCAACCTCCGGCGAGCAATCAGGGTCAATTGACATCACGGTGTTCACCACCGACACGTCATTGCGCAAATCCTTCGGGAAAAGCGGACGAATCGGTCTGTCAATCAGGCGGCTCGCCAAAACCGCCTTATCCGTCGGCCTGCCCTCTCTTCTGAGGAACGAGCCCGGAATTTTTCCCACGGAATAGAGCTTCTCTTCAAAATCAACGGAGAGCGGGAAGAAGTCGATTCCGTCTCTCGGCTTCGTCGATGCCGTCACCGCGACATGCACGACCGTCTCGCCGTATCTGACGAGGCATTCGCCGTTTGCAAGCTGCGCCATTTTGCCCGTCTCGATTATAAGCGGGCGTCCGGCGAGCTCTGTTTCATAGACCTTAAACTTTTCAAAAAACATGATTTCCCTTTCTGCTTTATAAAGCATATATAATGGTTTTGTGCAAGGCTTCGGGAAAATCACAATTGACAATTGACAGCATACAAGCCGTGCAATTCTGCATGCTCTCAATTGTTAACTGCTATTTCCAAGCCCTGCCGCTTAGATTTTGCTTTCCGCTCAGAGGAAAAACGGAAAAAAGGTAAAGGCTGTGCAGCCCTAATTTTGGTAGGGAACACAGCCTGTATCTCACTTATCTTCTCAGACCCAAATCAGCGATAATCGCACGGTATCTCTCGATGTCAAGCTTCGTGAGGTAATCCAAAAGCCCTCTTCTCTGTCCTACCATCTTGAGAAGCCCTCTCCTTGAGTGGTGGTCTTTCTTGTTCTCGCGCAGATGCTCGGTTAAATCGTTGATTCTCTTCGTGAGCAATGCGATTTGAACCTCCGGCGAGCCTGTGTCGCCCTCATGGCGGGCATACTTCTGCATGATTTCGATCTTTTCTGCTTTCGTCATAATAATCACCTTTTCCGCAGCATATACCGTGTTCGCCCGCCAAGCTCTTCACTCAACGCGCCCCCCGGCCCCGGCCGCTTAAATTCACCCGTTCCCGCAGTGAGGGCTTGGTGTATCCTTCGTTGAAGGTTAACCCCTTACCACAGAGAGGGTAGCTTCCGTATTCTATCATAAGATACCGGCGTTGTCAAATATTTTTCGCTTATTTAAGCCATTTATCTCCGTTCTCTTCGGTATATGCCCTGATGATTCCCCGCGCCTTTTCCGCGTCAAGCTTCACCTGCTCCTTCATCTTTTCAAGCGAGGGGAATTTCACCTCCGGCCTTATGAAATCAATGATATAAAGCCGCACGTTTTTGCCGTATAAGTCGCCCGAAAAATGCGGCATCCATGTCTCTGAAAGCACTTTGTCTGAGCCGACTGTCGGCTTCACACCTATGTTCGTCACGCCGAAGAAAAGCTCGCCCTCCACCTTTGCGAGCGACGCATATACTCCAAACCGCGGGAGAATAAAGCCCTCCGGCAGTGCCTGATTTATCGTCGGCATACCCAGCCCCGTGCCGATGTGGTTTCCGTGAATCACCTCAAGCGAAAAACCGAAGGCTCTGCCGAGCATGGCATTCGCCGCCTTTATCTCACCGTTTTCAAGGGCATTCCTAATCCGCGTGGAGCTGATAAGCGCCCCGTCATACAGCACCGGCGGCACAATTTCAAGCTCTGCCCCGCTTTTGCCGCAAAGCTCTTTCAGCAGCTCTGTGTCGCCCGCCGCGTCTTTGCCGAAGCGAAAACCTCCGCCGCAGCAGATTTTCCCCGCGTTCAGCCGCCCGATGAGTATCTCGGTGAAAAATTCCTCGGGGCTTATATCCTTAATGGTGCTGAAATCTGCTATATGAAGCTCTGAAACGCCGCATTTTTTAATCTGCCTTATCTTCTCGCTCTCGGTGATTAGCAAGGCGCCCTCATGCGGGTTCGAAGAAAACGTGAATGTCGCGGGAATATATCCTTCTCCCCCCACAGCCGCTTCTATAACCGCCCTGTGCCCCCTGTGCATGCCGTCAAAAGTGCCGAGGGCGACGGCTGTTTTTTCGCCGCTTCGCTTTATGCTCGCTATGTCTCTGATTATTTCCATGTTATCCGCCTTGATTTTCATGAAGCTTGAAGAGCTTTAACGGCTTAATCTCCTGCCTTTCAAGCTCAACCGTCGCCAGCCCGAGGAATTCCCTCTCCGGCGAGTATATCCTTATCCGCTGTTTGTCTGCAAGCGGCATTTTTGCGCGTTTTATCCTGTTCAAATCCAGCTTTCCGCCGTTGAGGAATCGCGTAGCCTGTGCGTTTGAAAGCGTTATTGCTTTCAAATCTTCAAACAGCATGTCCACAGGCCTGATTGCCTCGACTATCCTGCCCTCGTCCGCCAGCGCCTGAAGCTCGGCGAGCGTCAGCGCCTCTTCTGCCGAGAAGCCGCAGGCTTTTGTGCGCACTAAAGACTTCATCGTGCCGACGCTTCCCGCCTTTTGGGCTATGTCTTCAATCAGTGTTCTGATATATGTGCCCTTTGAGCATGAAATAATCAGCGTTCCTTCTCCTGAAGTCGCACTGTAATCCTCAAATGCTATGCTCTCAATGCATACCTTGCGCGGCTCACGCTCTATTTCAATCCCCTGCCGCGCGAGGCTGTAAAGCCGCTGCCCCTTAACCTGTACCGCCGAATACATTGGCGGAATCTGCTCTATCTCGCCGATAAAGCTTGAAGCTGCGCCCTCCATCGCTTCGCGGGACGGCAAGACATCGCTTTTCTCCGTGATTTCACCGGTTATATCGCCCGTATCACGCTTTTCGCCGAGGCGAAAGCCCGCGCGGTATTCCTTTGAGCTGTCAGCAATTAAATCCGCCGCCTTGACTGCTCGGCCCAGAAGCAAAACAAGGACGCCCGTCGCCATTGGGTCAAGCGTACCGGTGTGTCCGATTTTCCTTTCACGCGTTATTCCCCTTGCCACGGCTATGGCGTCAAATGAGGTGAAATCCTCAGATTTATTGAGAATTATCACCCCGTTCATAAGCTGCTCTCCAAATACTCCTCTGCGGCCTCTAGTATCCGCCTTTTTGCGGCTTCTAAACCAACCGCCGCGATTTCCGCGCCGGCGGCACCCTTATGCCCTCCGCCGCCCAGCTTTTTGCAAATCTCCGCGGCGTTCGCGTTCTTATTCGTCCGCACGGAGACCTTGAAAGAGCCGTTTTCCTTCTCCTTCAGCGTCACGCCGACAAGCACGCCCTCAATCTGCCTCGGCTTTGCCGAAAGCGCGTCTATATCGTCATTTTGCAGCCCCAATCTGTCCATCAGCTCCCTCGAAACAGTCATCAAGGCTATCTCGCCGCCGCGGAAGAACTCAAGGCCTGACATAGCCTCCATCTCCGCTTCAAGCTGCCTCCTCGTCTTGACTATGAGAAGCTCATAGTTAAGCTCGGCGGCATCCGCGCCGCTTTCCATCAGCTCCGCCGCTATTCTGTGAGACCTCGGCGTCGTGTTGGCGTATCTGAAGCCCCCGGTGTCCGTAGTTATGCCCGCATACAGGCAATCTGCCGCCTGCTTGTCAATCGGGATATTCATCAGCTTGAAAAGCTCAAATATAATTTCAGCGTTCGCACCGCTTTTCGGCTCAATATAAGCTGTCTCCGCGAAGCTTGCATGTGTGCCGTGATGGTCAATCGCGAGATTGATTTTGCCCTCAAACTCTTCTTTCAGCCCGCCCAGCAGCCTTATGTCCGCCACATCAACGGCGATGATTTTGCTCGCCGCATCTGCGGAAAACTCCAGCCCCTCAAAAAGAAACGCATACTTAGCCGGGATTTCATCGGCACACCTAAATGAGATTCTCTTGCCCAGCGCGCGCAAGAGTCGAAGCAATGCGGCGGCCGAGCCAAGCGTATCGCCGTCCGGCGAGGCATGGGAAACCACGAGAATATTGTCCCATTCCCGCAGTATTTCGGCTATTCTCCGCAGCTCAATCATTTTCTTCTCCGTCTTCCGGCTCTTTTATATTCAAATCTTTAAGGATTTTCGAGATATTCGCGCCGTACTCAATCGCGTCCGTCGCCTTGAAAATCATCTGCGGCGTGTGGCGCAGCTTGATTCTGTGCCCTATCTCACGCCTGATGAAGCCGGCGGCGGACTCAAGCCCCTTCACGGCCTCTTTAGTGCGCTCTAAGCCCTCTATCGTGCTGACATACACCGTGCAAAAGGAGAGGTCATTCGTCACCTCGATGCGCACAATGCTCAGAAAGCACTCCGTCACGCGCGGATCCTTAAGCTCACGGAAAACCGCCGAAAGCTCTCTCCTTATGTCCTCTGATATCCTGTCCATTCTGTGGCCTGCCATAAGTACCTCCGAGGCTTAATCTCTGTATTCCTCCATCTCATAGGCCTCTATGATGTCGCCCTGCTTGATATCTGAGAATTTCTCGAGCGTGATGCCGCACTCGTATCCCTCGGCCACCTCACGCACATCGTCTTTGAATCTTCTCAATGATGCGATTTTATCATCGGCGATGATAATACCGTCGCGCACCACGCGCACAAGCGCGTTTCTCACAATCTTGCCGTGCGTGACGTATCCGCCCAGAACCGTGCCGACGTTCGAGATTTTATAAACCTCGCGGCACTCCGCCTTTCCGAGCTCAATCTCGCGGAATTTCGGAGCAAGCATGCCCTTCATCGCGGATTCTATCTCGTCAATCAAGTCATATATAACTCTGTACATGCGCATGTCCACGCCGTCGCGCTTGGCGTTTTCCTCCGCCACGGCGTCCGGGCGCACGTTGAAGCCCACCACGATGGCGTTCGAAGCGTTGGCCAGCATGATGTCACTCTCGTTTATCGCGCCGACGGCACCGTGTATCACATGCACGCGCACCTCTTCGTTTGTCAGCTTCTCGAGGCTCTGCCTCACTGCCTCAACTGAGCCCTGAACGTCCGCCTTGACGATGACCTTCAGCTCCTTCATCTCATTTTCCTGCATTTGATCAAAGAGATTATCAAGCGTTATCTTCGTCTGCGCGTTAAACTGCTCTTCCCTCTGCGCCGTGGAGCGCTGCTCCACCAGCTCTCTCGCAAGGCGCTCGTCGGTTACGACGTTGAACACGTCTCCGCCTGTTGGGGCTTCATTGAGCCCTGTTATCTCCACCGGCACTGACGGCCCGGCCTCTTTTGCGATATTTCCCCTGTCGTCCTTCATGACGCGCACACGTCCTACCGCCGTGCCCGCCACGATTATATCTCCCTTATGAAGCGTACCATTCTGCACGAGAACAGTGGCAATCGGCCCCAGGCCCTTATCAAGCCGCGCTTCGATTACTGTTCCTCTCGCGGCTCTGTCGGGGTTGGCTCTAAGCTCTTTCATCTCCGCCACAAGGTTTATCATCTCAAGAAGGTCTTCAATGCCCGCCTTTGTGTGTGCCGAAACAGGGATAATCGGCGTATCTCCGCCCCACTCCTCCGGAATAAGCTCATATTCGGTCAGCTGCTCTTTAATTTTATCCGGGTTCGCCTCGGGCTTGTCCATCTTGTTTATAGCCACGATGATTGAAACTCCCGCCGCCTTGGCGTGGTTGATTGCCTCAATCGTCTGCGGCATGATGCCGTCGTCCGCTGCGACGACGAGCACGGCTATATCCGTCACCTGTGCGCCCCTGGCTCGCATCGTCGTAAACGCGGCGTGGCCGGGCGTGTCAAGGAATGTGATATACTTGCCGCCTATTTTGACGCGGTAAGCGCCGATGTGCTGCGTGATTCCTCCCGCCTCGCCGCTTGTGACGTTCGCGTCTCTGATGGCGTCGAGAATTGAGGTCTTTCCGTGGTCAACGTGACCCATAACGACGACCACCGGCGCGCGCGTGACGAGATTTTCGCTCTCGTCTTCGCTGTCATCAATGATCCTGTCTTCAATCGTGACGATATTCTCGCGCTCAACCCTCGCATGGAATTCCTCCGCGACGAGAGCGGCCGTGTCAAAGTCGATTATATCGTTAATCGTCGCCATGACGCCCATCTGCATAAGCTTCTTGATTAGCTCGGGTGCCGCGACCTTCAAGCGCAGCGCAAGCTCACCGATGCTGATTTCATCAGGAAGCTCCACCCTCATCTGCTTTGCCTTGCGCTCCTGCGCTATGCGGTTCAGCCTCTCGGCCTCCGTCTCCCTCTTGCCGCGCCTCGGGTTTCTTCTCTGCGCCGCGCGGTTAGTGAACTTCTGCTTTGTTACTATATTCTCCGTGCGCACCTTTTGGTCGGCAAGCCGGTCATATTTCTCGTTATACCTGTCAATGTTGACATTTGACTGCCTCGTGTCAACCAGCTTCCTTGAAGAGGCTCTCTCCTCCTCAGAGGAGGTCGTCACGCCGCCCTTGATGTTCGCCGCGCTCTGCTTGAGCGTCTCCATCTTGGGTCTGCGCTCTGCGGGTCTTGAGGTCTGCGGCCGCTCCTTTTTATGCTCCGCCTTCTGCGGCTCTTTTTGAGCTTCCTTCTTCTGCGCTTTCTCTTTCGGTGCAGCCGGCTTTTCTTCGGCTGCCTCCTCCTTGTTCTTTACAGGCGCTTTTACGGCGGGCTCCGCCTTTGGCTTTTCCGCCGGCTTCTCTTTAGGCTTTTCGTCCATTTCAGCGAAATAGGCCTTGAAATCCGCCACGCTGTTCAGCTGGGTGAACATATCAAAGATAACGTCCAGCTCCGCCTCAACGAGGGCGGTCTGGTGCTTTTTGGGCTCGGCAAAATGCTCCGCCAGCATATCTATGACATCCTTGTTCCCAATGCCGAGGTCGCTTGCCACCTCACTGACCTTGTATTTAATCATCATAAGCTAAAATCGACCTTTCCGCTCCTTGAGCCGTCTGTTTTTGCCTCTTCAATCAACTCATCTGTCTTTTTTGCAAAGCCCTCATCGTTTACTACCACGATTCCGGCCCTTATCCCGCATGCCCTGCCAAGCTCTGCGATACCGGCGGCTATCTGCCTGACGGCAACGTTTTGCTTTCCCGCCTCATATTTCAGATTCTTAAGGGTTTTCTCGGAAATATCTCCCGCAGTGACGACGAGCCTCGCCTGCCCCGCTTTTATCTTCTCAACCGTGGCATCATACCCGCCGCCTAGCTTCCCCGCTCTTCGAGCGAGTCCGAGCATATTCAGCACTTTATCCATTCACTCCGCCCCGGCAATCTCTCTTTCCATTGTGGTGTAAACCTCATCGGGAATCTGCATGGAGAAAGCCTTTTCAAGCCTCCTCGCCTTCCTCGCCTTTTTGAGGCATTCGGCATTCTTGCAAATATACGCACCCCTGCCCGGCTTTTTCCCTGTGAGGTCAAGACTGACCTCTGAAGGAGAATTCTCATCAACCACCGGTGCTTTAACAATACGCACAAGCTCTCTTTTGGGCTTCATCTCGCCGCAGCCTGTGCACATTCTCATCGGGATTTTCTTCATCTTCTGCGCCATATTCTCCTCCGCTTACTTTCCTTCTTCTCCGAAAAAGCCGCTCTCCGGCTTTATGTCTATCTTCCAGCCTGTCAGCTTCGCGGCGAGGCG
>DBCZ01000094.1:0-11825 GCA_002293315.1 Ruminococcaceae bacterium UBA945 | reverse complement strand
GCAACCTCCACCGAAACCACCGTTGCGGGCGAAAGCGCCGCCGCGATGAATTCCTCTGGGTTCTCGCTGTATTCAACGATGTCAATCTTCTCGCCGCCGAGTTCATCGACAATCTCCGAAACTCTTGTGCCCTTTGCTCCTATGCATGCGCCCACGGCGTCAACGTCCGCGTCATGGCTCAAAACCGCGAGCTTTGTGCGCGAGCCAGCCTCTCTGGAAACGGCCTTTATCTCCACGATGCCGTCATAGATTTCCGGCACCTCTGTCTCAAACATTCTCTTGACGAGGTCCGGGTGAGTGCGGGAGATAATCGCCTTCGGGCCCTTCTCCGTCTCCTTCACGTCAACCACATAGATCTTGATATGGTCACCCTCACGGACATTTTCGTCGCCGATTTGCTCATTCTTCGGCAGAACCGCCTCAGCCTTGCCTATGCGCAGGGAAATTGCGCCGGAACGCGGGTCAATGCGCTCAACCACACCCGTGACGAGCTCCTGATGCTTGCTCTGGAACTCCTGCATCATCTGGCCTCGCTCGCTGTCTCTTATGCCCTGGCGAATGATATTTCTGGCTGTCTGGGCAGCAACCCTGCCAAACTGCTTCGTGTCGAGCTGAATTCCGACGAATTCGCCCTCCTTGACCTTTGCGTTTATCTTCTTTGCCAAGGTGATGTCGATTTCGCGGTTAGGGTTCTCAACCTCTTTCTTTACCTCTTTTTGGAGGTAGACGTCGAACTTAGCCGTTACGGGGTCAATGTCTATCTCAACGTCTTCGTTGCCGTAGTTATTCTTGCAGGCCGTTGAGATGGCCTTTTTTATCTTGTCAAGCATGAAGTCCGCAGGTATGCCCTTTTCTTTCTCGAGCATATCCAGTGCCAAAAACAGCTCTTGCCCCATGTTCAGCTCGGGTTCCTTTTTCCTTGCCATTTTTATTCTCCGTTTCTATAAGATTCTCATAATTCTTCGTTCAGCGCGGCGGAGGAATACTCCTTCTTATCAATCGTCACGCTTGTATCGTCATTGATTTGCAGCTCTATCGACGTGTTATCGGCGTTCAGCAGAATTCCCTCGATTTCCTTTGTGCCGTCTTCCAGCGGTCTTATGAGCCTGACCGTAAGCGGCGCACCAATGAAGGCATCAAAATGCTCCCGTTTTGTGAGTTTCCGATTGATCCCGGGGCTTGAGACCTCCAAGGTGTATTCCTGCGGGATCGGGTCAAGCCTGTCCAGCTCAGGGTTGATGGCCTTCGTCATATCGACGCAATCATCAATTCCTATTCCGCCGGCCTTGTCGATGTAGATTCTCAACACCCACGAGCTGCCCTCTTTCTTGAAGATAATATCCCAGATATGAAGCCCCAAGGCATCTGCGAGCGGTTTTGCGATGTCATATACCCTCTCTGTCGTACTCTTTTTCATTGACACACCCTCAACACAACAAGAGAGCGGGTCACCCCACTCTCCAGCATCATCATTCTTCTATTATGATTATATCACGAAAATAAGAAAAATCAAGGCTTTTTGCTATGTTCGTCCCCTTTTTCTTCCATATAAAGCTTTTCCATCTCATGATGGCTCAGTTCTTCCAGTTTTCTCTTCTTTTCAAGCCTCTTTGTAATCGGAGATTCCGGCTCGCACTCCTGGATTACCTCGCCGTTTGCCCCGACGAGCACTGCGGGCTTATTCTTTTCTCGGAACGCCATCTTCAAAGCTATCGGCGTGAAGATGGTGCAGGCGACAATCATAATGATTATCGGCCCGAAGAACAGCGGTGGCATAATGCCCATCGCCACGCCCTTATTGGCGACAATCAGCGCCACTTCTCCGCGGCAGACCATGCCTATACCCACCTGAACGCTTTCCTTATTAGTGAATTTCATTATTTTTGCACCGAAGCCGCAGCCGATTAGCTTCGTCACAATTGCAATAATAATGAGGAGAACCGTGAAAATCACGAGGCTTACCGTCATATCGGGTATGACCACCTTGATGCCGATGTTCGCGAAGAAAATCGGGGTTAAAAGCAAATATGAAAGCGGCGCAAACTTTGAAGCGACGTATTCCGATTTCGGCGTGCTGCCGATTATCATTCCGGCCGAAAACGCGCCGATTATATCCGATACGCCGAATACCTCTTCCGCCAGATAAGCCATGATAAGACAAACGACAAACGCAAGGATAGGGTAGCGACGCAGATTCCTCTTCGTTCTGCCCTCATACCATGTGAAGAATTTCCTGCCGAGAAGCGCAACGAGTGCGACAAACACGAAGAACAACAGAATCTTAAGAAGCACTATCCCTATGTTTTCCTCTCCGCCGCCGAAGCTCGTGACCACCGTGAGGACAATGAGCCCCAGCACATCGTCAATCAGCGCCGCGGCGAGAATTGTGTTGCCGACCTTGCAGTTCAGCTTGCCCAGCTCTGTCAGCGTTTCAACAGTGATTGAAACGGAGGTGGCTGTGAGGATTGTGCCGATGAAGATGTTCTCAATCATTGAGGTGCTCGCGGCACCCTCCGGAGTGAAGAGCATACCGAGGAGCGTGCCGCCGCCGAGAGGAACAATCACGCCTATAAGCGCGACAACAAAGCCGGCCTTGCCGGTATTTTTCAGATCCTTGATGTCTGTTTCCATGCCGGCGGTGAACATCATCACTATTACGCCGATTTCCGAGAGCTGTGTGAGAAAATCTGTTTCATGCAGCAGGCCAAAGCCAATCGGGCCGAATATCAGCCCGGCAATCAAAGCGCCTACCACCTGCGGGAGATGTGCCCTCCTTGTGAATAAACCGAATATTTTCGTGCTGATGAGAATCAGCGCAAGGTCAAATAGATATTTATATGCATCTTCAGGCATTCACTTTACCCCCTCGTATCCATACCCTTATAACCGCAACTTTTACTATTATAGCTCTTTTATTCATTTTTGCAAGTATTTTGATGGTTTTCTCATGAAAAAGACATAAGGGACGGAATTTCTTCCGTCCCTTACATCTATGGGGTAATCATAAAATTAAGTAGAGTTGAAACCTTAGTTAAGTCCCTTCAGCATCTCATATGTCAGCACAGAAACCTTAGCAGCTTCTGAACGCCTCGCATTGTTCTGCGGGTTAAAGACATTATTTGTGCCTTCGAGGATTCCAGCCTCTTTGCATGCATAGATGAAGCCTTTTGCCCAACCGAGATTGGCGTCATCTGCAAACAGAGTTGTCGGAGTGGTAACCGGTGTGAGGTTAAGAGCTCTGCAAATCATTGTGGCCATTTCATTTCTTTTAACATTGTTGCCGCCCTTGAACGTGCCATCATCATAACCATCAACGATTCCCTTGTCTACGCAGAACTTAACAGCGTTTGCGTAATACTGAGTGGTCACGTCTGTGAATGATGCTGCGCTCTCGTACTCAGCCATCTCTTCGTCTGTCATGAACATACGGCCAATGATAACCGCGAACTGACCTCTGGTGAGGTTTGCGTTCGGCTGGAATGTGCCGTCATCCATACCCTTGATGAGACCGTAAGCAACTGCATCATAAACTGATTCAGCATACCATGCTGTAGCCGGAACATCGGGGAATGTTGTGTTCTCATAAACAGTGAGGATATAGTCGAAGGAAGCTTTGCCGTCTTCGGAAGCAACCGTGATGTTGTATGTAACCTCGTTAGAAGGTGTGCTGATTTCAAAATCAAATCCTGCTTCATCTGCGATGTCTCTGCCGCCAATCGTAACTGTGGCCATCTCTGAAGCTCTGTATGTCGGCTTGACCCCGAGGAGCATTGCTCTGCCATCAGTATTGGTGGATGTTCCGAGAGGTACAGTAACTCTAACTGTCTTTGCTGTATCTGTATCATTGATAACGCCTGCTGTGTTGCCGATGCCGAAAGCTGAAAGCTGAGCACCTGTCTTCGGCTCAAGAACCTTAACAACCAGTGTGTACGGGTTCACTCTGAGGCCAGACTCATCAAACACATAGAGGTTTTCAAGTGTATCAAGGACATCTCCAGCTGAACCCACAGTACCGCCCTTCTTATAGAAATTAGGCACTATCGGGTCTGTATAAAGCTTGTCAGCATCCAGTCCTGCCCAAGGTCCGCTCAAATCAATGAATCTGCTCTGAGTTTCGTCAAGCTTGCCAAGTGTGAGGTCGCCGCCGCTTAAAAGTTCCTCTCCTGAAGGAACATCGCCAGTTGCATCGGTATTGATAATTGCACCTGCGCTGACTGTGAATACAGGATAGAGCTTCGTAGCTGTTGCAGCATATGTGTACGGAACTTCAACAGTAACCGTGCGTGTAGCTGTATCAACTGACTTCGCCGGAATCGTGTTGCCCTTGCCGTCTACAAAGCCGAATGCTGAGAGAGCATTGCCTGTTCTCGGAGCAGCTGCTTTGCCGTAAAGAGCATACTTTGTCGTCTTGCCAAGCTTAGTTGCATTTGATGGGTCTTCGCCGATTGCTGCTTCAAAATCAGCCACAGATATGTCTGCGCCTTCAGTTCCCAAGCCCTTAGCATCAAAAGCCAGTTCTTCTGAAAGAACATAAACAGTGATGGGAGAATCTTCTGTTGCAGCAGACATATCAATTACTGTTGCATCATTATTGATATTGCCATCAGCATCCTTCACCGCAGCCTTTATGGGCTGATAGTCAGAGCCATCAAAATAGTAGGCAACCGCTTTATCAGAAGTTGTGAGAACAGCGAGCTGATCCGCTTTGAAGCCAGCTTTTCTGGTATAATCACCATACGGATATGTGATAACAACTTCCTTCGGTGTCTTTGTTGCGTTGATTGCGCCTGCATATGTCGTCGCATCCGTCAAAGGATTCGTTTCGTATGTCGTTGCAAATGTGAGAAGGTCTTTGCCTGTTGCAGGAGCTGAACGTGTGAACGAAACTGTGTACTCAAGGAAAACTCTGTCGGGTTCAGCTTCACTGCTCGCCTTAACTCTTGATGTGAGGGCAGAGCCATAGATGTTCGGAATGGCTTTATCTGCACCTGCGTCAACTGTCGAGCCGCGCACAAGAAGCGTGTCAAAATTAGATCCATCATAATAACCGACGATTACGCCAGATGAATTAACGCCGTAAAGCACCTTGTAGTCACCGAGCTCATCATTCGTCATTCCATAAGGAACTGTGAACTTAATTGTTTTAGCTGTGTTGTTGATAACAGCGTTGATAACATCTTCAGCGTCTGTCTCATTCACGAGTGAGAAGCTTGTAATCGTCGCCGTGGCAGGTGCGCCTACCTTTGTGAGTGTAAGCGTATAAAGAACCGCCGGCTTAGAGGTATCATCCGGAATAACCTTAATCGTTACAGGTGCCGTAGCATCAACTCCGGAAAGTGTAATGGGGGTTCCAGAAGCATCAACAGCAGCTGTCTGTCCGGCCTGAAGAGGAATCTCAACTGTGGCTTCCGCAGAAGCTGTAATCGTAAGGTCAACATCCCCAAGATTTGCCACACTGCCGAGAACCGCTGTGAGCGTCTTTGCAGTCTCATTAACTGTTCCGTCTTCCGGAGCAGTGGGAGTGCCGGTAGCATCCGTTCTGTCAGCCACAACTGAAAGCGCGGTAATCGCGGCATTCGGATTCAAAGGATTGACAGTAAGGTCGAGCTCGTAAGTTCTAGTCTCTGCAGTGCCGGTGCGTGTGATAACCAGCTCTGCGTCAGAATTGTCATCAAAGCCTGTGAAATCTGCAGCCTTGCCGCTGGTCAGAGCGACATCGGTAAGCGTGCCGCCTTCCAGTGAAACCGTTGAAGGAAGACCTGTTCTGAATGTAGCTGTGAGAAGATTCTCAGCATCTATTTTTGTGCCGTAAGGCATAACAACCGTAATTTTGCTTGTTGCCTCGTCAATCTCAGCTGACTCTGCGCCCGCAATAGCGAACGAAGTGAAGCCGACAGCCTCTGTAACGTTAACTGTCCATACATCGGTTACGCCTGTCTCGGCCTTTACCTGAAGCTCTTTGGACACATAACTGCCGCCACTATAGAAATTAGCTTTGCCGCCGCCTGCCCACTGTGCCGAAGCAACAAGTGCAGGGTCTCCGCCGGCTGCGCCCCAATTGCCGTTGTTGGCGTTGAAGAGCACACTGGCATCATCTGTGGTTGAGGAAGGTGTTGTTGCCGGTCCTGCAAAAAGAGCAATGTTGTCAACCGTGCTGCCGATTGCGTCTGTATAAGGCATCACAACCGTGATTGTCCTTGTTGCTGCGTTAACAGATGAACTCACCTGGCCCGCAATTCTGAAATCCTTGATTGAGGAATCAGAGCTCGGAGGCGTGATGTTGATTGTGAGCGGATAAACCGTCTTATCCTCTCCTGTCGCTGTGACGAACACACCCTTATACTCCGTGCCGGCGTCATTTGCCGTCAGTTTGGAAAGGAGAAGGTTTCCGCCGGAAGAGACTTCATTTGCCGAAGCCGCTTCAGCATCTGCGCCGAAATAAACCTTCGTAGAATCTGTGTCGTTTCTCAGAACGAATAGCAACGGAACCTCAACTTCTGAGGCGTTTGTATATCCGATCTTTTGGGCCGTGGAAATCGATGTGGTGATACCGCTCGTTGAAACAGGCGTAATCGTTTTACCCGCGATTACTATAGTTTCAAAAGTGGGAGCTGTTGCAGCGGAAGCACCTGTCGGAATCATAGCACCGAACACCATCATGATGGCGAGGACGAGTGCTAATGATTTCTTAAGAAACTTGCTGTTTTTCATAATTTCAACCCTCTTAAATTTTAGATTCTCACGGGCATAATTATCCCTGTGAGTTGAATATCACGTATATAATACCTTCTTTAATTTCAAAATGCAAGCGTTTTTTTGATAATTCTGCATTTTTTTATAAGAAAATCCGCGTTTTTATCGAATTTTGCCTCAAATCCACTCGTTTCGGTTTTGAAAACTTGCTTTTTTGGTGTTTTACGCCGTTTTTTTCACAAACGTCTCCAACATAAATGATTCAATTTCGCACAATAAAAAATTTGAGTCACATAAAATTGCCTCAACCTGTTCCTGTAAAGCAACTTAGCTTTACAGTTGAGCAAAGAGGCGGATTTCCTCCTCCGGATTTTCGGCCTTGAAGATAGCCGTCCCTGCCACAAGCACATCTGCGCCGGAGGCGCCCGCAAGCGAAAGGGTGTCGTCGTTCACGCCGCCGTCAAGCTCAACGAGAATATCCTCTCTGAGCTTCTTAATCTCTCTCACCTTATAGAGCTTGTCGGTCAGCATCTCCTGCCCGCCGAAGCCCGGCTCAACCGTCATCACCATCGCCATGTAAAGCTCCGGCAGATACTTTGCGATTTTACTGACCTCCGTCGCCGGCTTCAGCGCGATTGCCGGCAGCTTGCCGCAGGCCTTAATCTCTCTTATCAGCGCGCCCAGGTCGTCTTTGCACTCCGCATGCACCGCGATTATATCCGCGCCGGCTTCGGCTATGGCCTTAATCATGCCGAGCGGCCTCTCCACCATGAGGTGCACATCAAAGACGAGCTTACTTTCAGGGCGAATTGATTTAATCACGGCGGGGCCGAAGCTGATGTTCGGCACGAAGACGCCGTCCATGACATCGAGATGAAGCCAGTCTGCGCTTCTTACTTTTTCTGTCTCCTCGCCGAGCCTTGAAAAATCAGCGGCGAGGAGAGAGGGTGACACTATCATGCTCTCTGTATTCTCCCTTTCATATATATTATATGTAAGCCACCGGTGTATTTACACCGAGCTTATCAGCTCTTCCGCAAACTGCGCGATAATCGTGAAGACGGGTATCGTCAGGATGGAAAGAATCGTCGAGACTGCCACCGCCTTTGAGGCGAGCTGCGAATCTTTCTTATACTGCACGGCAAAAAGCACCGCGTTCGCCGCCACCGGCGTGGCCGCCAGAATCATGCTCGCGATGAAGAGGTCACCTTCAGGCCTTATCAGCAGAAGCACGCCGAGGAACAACGCGGGCGCTGCGAGCAGCCGCATGGCCGACATCTTATACACGCTCAGATCTGAAACAAAGGATTTTATATCCACCTTGGCCACAAAGCCGCCTATGACAATCATCGCCAGCGGCGTATTGACTGCCGACAGCATTTCTAACGGCTCTTTGATAATCATCGGTATGTCGAACGTGAGGAAATACAGCGGCAGACCTATCGCCATACCAATCATGCCGGGGTTGAGCAAAATCATCTTTGCGGTGAGCTTTGCTTCGCGGTTCATCATTTTATATCCGAGCGTCCACGTGATGACATTGAAAACAACCACCGCGAACGACGCATGCACCACGCCTCTCTCCCCGACTATCCCCTGCACGAGCGGCATTCCCATGAAGCCGACATTGCTGAATATAGTGGAAAAGCGCAGAACCGTTTTTCTCTCCTCCGTCTCATGCCTGAAAAAAAGAAACGCGAGCGCTACGCTTATCCCCGTTGCTATTGTCGGAAGCAGTGCCGCAAGCCCCATTTTGTCAAGCCCGATGCTCCCGCGCGAATCTATCAGCGAATTGATTATAAGGCACGGCGTGACCACCCTGAGCAGCAGCGCTGTGATTTCCGTCATTCCCCTGTCAGAGAGAATCGACTTCTTCGTGAGGATATACCCCGCGAAGATGAGAACCAGCATGACAAACACCTTGGCAGCTATTGTCAGGAGGGCGCTCATTCGTCTTCTCCCTTTTCGTTTGCATCAAGCTCTACATCTGGCTCTGCCTCAAGCTCGTCGTCTGTAATGCCCAGTTTTTCCGCTCTCTGCTGCTTATGCCTTTGAAAATAGCCTCTTGCAAAGTATACGACGAGAATCGCCAAGACTACACATGAGATAATCCTCAGTGCCCAGCCCCACTCGCCCGCGAACATATCAAAGGGCATGAATTCATTGAGAAGCCACCAGCCGCCCAAAACAATAAAAAATCCGCCGGCAAGAATAAAAATCTTATTCTCCTTGCGCAGCGCAAAAATTAGAATCAGGCCTATCGCTATAAAGATAGCCGCATAGAAATACGTCATAATTCCCCTCCACTTTTGCTTATATATATTATAAGGCATTCCCGTCTTTCCCGCAAGTAACCTAGCTCACGTGAAAAGAGGATAGGCCACCACCTATCCCCTTATGCTGTTTAGTTATCAGTCAAGAACGTATACGTTCATGTTTTGAAGCCCGAAGCTGTAGCAGGCGTCAACACTCTCCATCCAGAGGTCCACGAGAATTCTGCCGCTCATCAGCGCACCGCCTGTGTCAGCCGCAATCGCATAACCGTAGACATAGCTGCCGTCCGGCGAGCAGATATAGAGCCTTGAGCCGTAGGGAATCACGTTCGGGTTCACCGCAACATAGCCGTAGCCGGCGGGATAGCCCGTCGCCGTGAGGCCTGTGTCGCAGTATGCCGAGGCCGTGCCGTTATGAACGGTTCTATATGAAATCGTTTTGCCGTTATGGTCTGTCAGGCTTCCGTTGCCGACTATCGCGCCGCCTGACGACGGGCGTTCCTTCGTGCCGCGGATAACCACCTCGGAGACGGGCTCTTTCGTGACCTTCTCGGTGATAACCTCGCGGGCCTCTTCCTTGCCCTCGACGTACGTCACCTTGTAATCCACTTCTTTTTCGCCCTCAACGCCGGCCGTTTTGACCTTCGTTTCGTCAGTGTACATATCGGAGGATTCCTCCGTCACAGTCTCAAACTTGACGGGCTCAACCTTCTTTTCTTCCTTTATCTCCACCCTCTTGATGTCAATCAAGAGACCCTCTGTGACTTTAGATGAAAGCTTGGGCTCAACTCTATCATGCTCGCCGAGCGTCACGCCGGCTCTGATAATCGCCTCTTTTACTGTATCCGCCGCAACCTTATATGCCTTCGTCTCGCCGTCCGCCGCGATTGTGACGTTCTTCACCCTCGCGATGCGTATTGCCATTTGGTCGAAGAGCGGCTTATCTATTGAATAGTTGATTTCGTCGTCAGCACCGACTGTGAACCCTGCCGCGATAACCGCGTCGCGCACCTTGCCGCCCGTCAGCGAAACTTCCTTCTTAACATCGTCTGCCGTAACGGTCACGGTGCAATATCTGTTTATCTCGACAGAAAGCCCCTTATCTATTATGTATTCGCGCGCCGGATTGATTTCGTCTTTTTCCTTTAACAGAATGCTGTTAGCTTCCAGCGCCTGCTCGACCGTGTCGCCCTTATAGGCTCTCAGCTTCGTCGAGCTGCCCGCCTCGTTGACGATGATGTCTACGCCGCGCCTGACGATGACCGTCGTTGTGCCGCCCACTCTTTCATATACATCCAAAGCCGCGTCAATCGGCGCAAGCCCCATCTCTTCGGCCTTTGCGATGATTCTGTCTATATTTGAGCTGCCCATATCAAAGGAATACGTATTTTCCCCGTCAATCACATTGACAGAGACCGTATTCGCTATTACAGTGGACAGTGAGGTGAACAGCATTATAAGCACAAGCACCGCCGCTATAGCAACTCTTCTGAGCGCGCGCACAGGGATTTTCTTCTTGCCCGCACTCCTTTTCTTACTATGCATCAAACTTGCTCCTTTCATCGCTGTCTCCTTAATGATACGGCTGCGTCGGGCGCAAACCGAACGGGGACATACGACTTCGAGTGTTAGTATAGACAAAAGATTGGGGCATGTCAAAAAAAAGAAGGGGGTGTTTTTGTGCAGAATGTACAAATCTGCATGAATTTTGATGTACAGTGCATGAAAAAAACAAGCTATATACAGGTATTTCGCTACCAGCCTTAGAAGTTATGTGAAGTTGCATATGTGCAAAATGTATCAAAATCGGCCGTTTCTCGTGATGAAATGAATTTTAAGATATGCTTTTTTGCATATTTATCCATTATCAGATGCTTTGCTTCCGCTTTTCAACAGCGTTGTCCACAGAGCTTTCAGAGTGCCGCTTTTCTGCGTGAAAAGTAAAGGTGTTGCTCTTTATTCTCCCTTCGCCTCTCAAATCACCACTATGNNATCAGTTTTGCACTTATTTTGCCAATAATCATTGCAATTAAAGATCTTTAGCTTTACAGCATCCGTTTGCTTTTAACAAGGTTTTCCACAGGCAAAAATACCGCTGTGAAAAGCTTGTTGATAAATCAGAGCGGATTTTCTTACAGCTTTTCATACATAATATACACTTTTTCATGTCACGGTTTTTCCGCCACTCCCTTTTTCATGTCGCTTTTTATTATTATTTCTAATGCAGGCGCCAAGATATTATGTCAAATAGATGCTGATGTGGGTATTTATTGAAGCAAAAAAGGAGGGCATCAAGGAATGAAATCCCTTAAATGCCCTTAACTATTATCAGCTTTCAATTATCAACTGCTGTTATCCCTGCGTTTCGCCTTTATCCTCGAGCAAAGTTATCTCCACTTCGAATTCCTCGCCGAGTTGTTCACCATATTGCTCGCCAAAAGGAATATCAGCATTAACCCTGAACAGCGTCAGCTTGATTTTATCATTCGGTGAATACGTCAGAAGCTGGTTTGAAAGCTCGCCGATTCCATTTACGGCCTTGCCCTCAATCTTTGTGATGACATCCCCCACCTGCGCCTCAGTTCCCTTGAAGGCACTGTCGTCTGCAAGGCTCATAATCTTGAAGCCGCGTGGGTATCCGTAGGCGTGCTCTATTTCAGAGACGTCTATGCCTGTTATCCCGAGGCGCGTTCTGCCCTTGACATATCCGCCGGCGGAAAGCTCGTTAATAATATCCTGCGCCTTTGAGACGGGAATCGCGAAGCCCATGCCCTCATAGCCCTGCGTGATGATTTTCGAGGAATTGATTCCCACCACCTGGCCGTACATATTGAAAAGCGGGCCGCCCGAATTGCCGGG
>DBCZ01000018.1 GCA_002293315.1 Ruminococcaceae bacterium UBA945 | reverse complement strand
TACTCGCCTCATCTTTATTCTCTTGCAAAAAACTCAACTACTCATCCGGCTAATTGTAATTCATCAGCCAGCGCACACCAAATTTATCGGTTAGATCCGCCATTTTGGCGCTCCATTCGCATGGAGATAATGCGTAATGGATTTCAGCCGACTGTTTTAATACATCGTAAGCATTCTCCAGAGATTTCTCATCATCAAAAGTAAGCCAAAACTGCATATTATTTTCTCGCTTAAAATCCGTATTATAAGATGCAACGTCGCTTATCGCCAGAATTGTCTGATTATTGACGGCGATTTCCGCATGCGCGTAAAAATCATCATCATCTGAAGCCGTGAAGCAGTTTCTGGGTGTCGCGTTAAACGCTTTACAATAGAAGTCCACGGCTTCAAAGCTGCCTGCCAAATATGCCATAAAAACCATTCTCATAATTCTGTCTCCTTTGAAAATTTGGCTTCTCTTTGCTTTACTGTCTTAACTTAAAACAAAAACCAATAATTGTTAATTTATTTTTAACTTATTCCCGCGTTTTCTGTGCTAATCTTAGTCTATAATGATGATGAAAGGTTGATTTCATTGTACGACAGATTCAGAAGCTTCATGGAGGGAAGATACGGAACAGATGAACTCAGTTTCGCTTTGCTCATTTTTGCGTTGCTGATGAATTTAATCGGTGGGTTTTTCTTCTTCCCTCTCACTATCTTCTCATATCTCATCTATATTTTCGTGTTCTTCCGTCTTTTTTCAAAGAATTTCTTCGCCCGCCAAAAGGAGCTCGGCTTCTATCTCGGCATAAAACGGCAGTTCACGAGCTTTTTCCGCTGTATCCAAATGAAAATCAGAGACAGAAAGACGCTGAAATACTTCCGCTGCCCGCACTGCAAGCAGCAGCTGCGCGCCCCGCGCGGAAAAGGGAAAATCGCGGTCACGTGCCAGAAATGCCATCAAACCTTTACGACGAAAACTTAATCCCGTCAATAATCTGTGAGTGACCTCAACGCGAGGTTACTCACTTTTTTCTTGCTCATTCGCAGGCGTTTCATCCTGCACCGCCTCCTCACCTGTTTCCGTGAGGCCCTTTTTAGTAAGCCGCTTCTTAACCGACTCGATATAAATCTTGTAAATAACAGCCGTGCCCGGCGTGCCGATGAGCACCCCGGGAATCCCGAAAAGCACACCCCAGAACGTGACGGCGAACAGCGCCCAAATCGGCGGCAGACCTATTGATGTACCCACAACCCGCGGATATATGAGGTTTGATTCAAGCTGCTGCAAAACGATGATGAACACTAAGAACCAAAACGCGCTGACCGGGTTGATGAGCAGCAGGATAAACGCACCCACCGCCGCCCCGAAGAACGCGCCCAAAATCGGGATAAGCGCCATTATGCCGATAATCGAGGCAATGAGCAAGGCGTAATCAAACTGGAAAATCAGCATTCCGATGTACGTCAGCACGCCGATAATCAGGCATTCGAGAAGCTGACCTCTGATAAAGGAGTAGAAGGTTTTATTCGTAAGCCTTGCGAATGAACGCAGCCTGTCAGCCTTGCTTCTCGACAAAAAAGCATACGAAGCCCCGCTTATCCCCGCGATATAATGCTCCTTCGCAAAGAGAATATACAGCGAAAAGATGAAAGCAGTCACGAGCGTCGCGACGCCCGAAGCGACGTTAACCGTCATGCCTATAATGGATTCCAGAAAGCTTTGCACATTCTCCAGAGCCGTGTTAATCAGGGAATCCAAGTTCAGATTATTGAGGAAATCAAGGCTCAGTGAGATATTAAACCGCTCCGTGAAATTCGTAACCCACTTAGAGAAGCTCTCAATGTTCTCGGGCAAAGTTTCACTGGCGGTGGTGATGAAATTCTCTATCGAGCCGATAATTTCGGGAATCATGAACAGCAGCACAAAAAGCAGGAAAAGCGCCAGCACCACGAGCGAAAGGAACAGCGAAAGCGGGCGGCGGATTATATTCCAGATTTTCCCCGCGGCAAATTTTTTGTTGAGCGGCTTGAACAAGCCCCGCTCAAAGGCCATCATAATCACGTTGAACATATATGCAAGCACAATGCCGTAGACAAGCGGCGCAACCCCCGTGCCGACGGCCGCGGCAAATGCCCCCACTGATGAGGAATTGACGACAATCAGCGCCAGCACCGTGGCGGCGAGCAGGAGAATAATCCCGACGCGCAGAACCCTCTTCTCAATATCCGTGAGCTTGTGCCTGCCAAATAATTTCATCTTTCCCTCCATACTTTTGCAGAATTTAACGAATAAAGACTTCTATTCCCTAAATATCAGTGCTTACGACCACTTCGGCGGGTATCCAGCCTGTTGTTCCGCTTTCATTCGTCCCGAGAAGCCACGCGTAGACGATTTCACGCACCTCTATCATATCCCCCGCATCTTGAACCAACTCTGTTGGATTGTAGTCTCTTGTGAGTATGCCATCGCAAACATATATGTCCGGCACATATGTTTTATATCCATCTATTTCACATTCATACCAGTGCAGGTAATGGACGCAGGCTTCCTTTATCAGCACCCTCGTGCCCTTCGAAAAGGTCGGGAACTGCCCTTCTCCGTCATGCTTGAATTTTACTCTTACTTTCATATAATCTCCAAAAAAGCCTTTCACTCATTATATGCTAAATCATACTTCCAATCAATAAGAAAATCCATCACAAACGCCTTGCGCTTCGTATGTGATGGATTAGTTTCTTATCAGAAGTTTCCGTTCGTCATGTCTTCAACAATCAGGGTTCTCACCGCCGCCGGATTTACCGCCGCGACTGCCGCGGTTGCAACCGCCGCTTCAGTCACCTTCTCGGCCTGTTCTCCGCCGTTGTTGCGCCATGTGAGGAACTTCTCCGCCACCTGCGGGAAAAGGGCATAACTGAGAACATCCTCCTCGCTTTTCGCAAGGCCCTTCGTCTCTTCTCTGTATTTCTCCATCTCGGGCTCGAGCAGATCCGCCGGGCGCACCGTGATGACCTCGTCGTCGCCGATTGCCTTCCTGCGCACCTCTTCGTTCACCTCGCCCGGAAGCTGACCATACTCGCCTCTGAGCAAGCCCTTGCTCTCCTTGGTAATCATCTTATATCTCTCACCGGAGAGGATATTCAGCACGGCCTGCGTGCCGACTATCTGGCTTGTCGGGGTGACCAGCGGCGGATAGCCGAAGTCTTTTCTCACCCTCGGAATCTCTGCCAGCACCTCGTAGTATTTATCCTCGGCATTGGCCTGTTTGAGCTGTGAAATCAGGTTTGAAAGCATTCCGCCCGGCACCTGATAGAGAAGCGTGTTCGTGTCAACACTCAGCACCTTCGCATCTATATCAAGCTCATCCGCAACCTTCCTGAAATGCTCTGCCGCTTTGCTGAGCTTTTCAAGGTCAAGGCCGGTGTCGCGGCTCGTGCCTTTAAGCGTAGCGACCATCGACTCCGTTGCGGGCTGAGATGTTCCATTCGCGAGCGGAGACAGCGCGCAGTCTACTATATCTACGCCGGCCTGTGCCGCCATGAGGTTTGTCATGTCGCCTGTGCCCGTCGTGTTATGTGTGTGGAGGTGAATCGGCACGCCGACATTTTCCTTCAGCTTCTTCACGAGCGAATAAGCATCATACGGCAGCAAAAGGTTCGCCATGTCCTTGATGGCTATCGTATCGGCACCCATCTTCTCAAGCTTCATCGCAAGCTTCACGAAGTAGTCTTCGTTATGCACGGGGCTCTGCGTATAGCTTATCGCCGCCTCTGCAAGCCCGCCGTATTCCTTGACGAACTTCATCGCCGCTTCCATATTTCTCGTGTCGTTCAGCGCATCGAAAATACGCACGACGTCGATTCCGTTCTCGATTGACTTCCTGCAAAACGCCTCGACGACGTCATCTGCATAATGCTTATAGCCGAGTATATTCTGCCCTCTCAAAAGCATTTGCAGCTTTGTGTTCGGCATATGCTGTTTGAGGGTTCTGAGCCTCTCCCATGGGTCTTCATTCAAGAAGCGCATACATACGTCAAACGTCGCGCCGCCCCAGCACTCCAAAGACCAATACCCGATGCTGTCAAGAATCTTGCAGGCGGGTATCATTTCCTCGGTGCGCATACGCGTCGCCGCCTGGCTCTGGTGCGCGTCACGTAAAATCGTATCCGTGATTTTAAGTGGATTTTTCGCCATTATTCATTTCCTTCCTAATAATTATCCATTATACATCGTCAATTCTCTTTTATACTTGAAGGAGTGCCTGAGTATTGCGCTGCAATCCTCCACGACCCCGTCCGAACCCCGTCCGAACTTCGTTCGGACTATCCGAACAGCGAAAGCAGCACGCCTGCCGCCACCGCTGAGCCTATAACGCCCGCGACGTTCGGACCCATGGCGTGCATCAGCAGGAAGTTAGACGGGTCTTCTTTCTGCCCCACCACCTGCGATACGCGCGCAGCCATCGGAACGGCTGAAACGCCCGCCGAGCCTATCAGCGGATTGACCTTATCCTTCGAGAACACGTTCATGAGCTTTGCAAGCAACACTCCGCCGCCCGTGCCAAAGCTGAACGCAACAACGCCGAGACCCAGAATCATGAGCGTCTGCGGGTTGAGGAAGTTCTTCGCCGTGGCTGTTGCGCCGACGGACACGCCGAGGAAAATCGTGACGATATTCATCAGCTCATTCTGCGCCGTCTTAGAAAGCCTCTCGACCACGCCGCATTCTCTAAAGAGGTTTCCGAGCATCAGGCAACCGATAAGAGGCGCCGCCGACGGAAGCACGAATGAAACAAAGATTGTTACGATAATCGGGAAGAGAATTCTCTCCTGCCTTGAAACCGGGCGCAGCTGCTTCATCTTAATTCTGCGCTCTTCCTTCGTGGTGAGCAGCTTCATTATAGGCGGCTGAATCACGGGAACAAGTGCCATGTAAGAATACGCCGCAACGGCTATCGGGCCGAGCAGGTGAGGCGCCAGAAGCGCCGTTGTGTAGATGGCCGTCGGGCCGTCCGCGCCGCCGATGATACCGATTGACGAGGCCTCGGGGCCTGTGAAGCCGAGAAGCGTTGCGCCGATATATGTGAGGAATATTCCAAGCTGAGCCGCCGCACCGAGGAGCAGGCTCTTCGGGTTGGCTATCAGCGGGCCGAAGTCTGTCATCGTGCCGACGCCGAGGAAAATCAGCGACGGGTAGATTCCCAGCTTTACGCCGAGATAGAGAATATCAATGAGCCCGGCGTTACCCGCCGCGAACTGTGACCAATCCACATGCCCGCCGGCGAAGAAATCGGCATGGTACATGCCCGCGCCCGGCAGATTCGTCAAAAGCATTCCGAAAGCAATCGGCAGAAGCAAGAGCGGCTCGAACTTCTTCACGATTGCGAGGAACATAAGCAGACAGGCTATGCCAATCATCACGAGCTGAAGCGGCTCTTCTGTTATCCTGTAGAAGCCTGTGCTTTCAAGAAAATTATTTATTGCTTCCATTTATGTTTACACTCCTTATTTTTTATTTTCCGCTTTAACTTCTAAGATTAAGAAATTGTGCAGAGGAGTGTTCCGGATTCGACCGCTTCGCCGGCATTCACGCCCACAGAAGCAACAACGCCGTCTTTCGGCGACATTATCTCGTTCTCCATCTTCATCGCNNTCAAGAACCATCAAAACATCGCCTGATTTGACGCTCTGTCCGGCTGTTACATTCACTTTAAGGATTGTTCCCGGCATCGGCGCCGTGATATTCTCACCTTCGCCGGCCGGTGCGGGAATCGCCACCACGGGTGACACCGCCGCAGGTGCTGCCACAGGGGCTGCCACTGCTACAGGCGCCGCTGCAGGCGCTGCCGTAGGTGCCGCCACAGGTGCCGCTGCACCGCTCATCTCTTCAACTGTCACTTCATATGCT
>DBCZ01000006.1:4222-4371 GCA_002293315.1 Ruminococcaceae bacterium UBA945 | reverse complement strand
AAATTGCAAGCCTTTTTGAATAATTATTCATTTTCTTTCAGATATTCCTTCACTGGCCCTAATAATCTCTCCGAAACGCGCGCTTTTACCAGCAAGCCGTCTTCTGTATATTCCTCTGCAAGCACCGCACCCTCTTTCCGAAGCGGCGC
>DBCZ01000006.1:0-4207 GCA_002293315.1 Ruminococcaceae bacterium UBA945 | reverse complement strand
CCCTCCACGGCCGCTAGCAGCTCATCAATGCCGTCGCCGTTTTTCGCGCTTATTCTCACCGCGTTCGGCACTCTCACGGCAAGTTCAGGCACGGCGACCAAATCCCATTTATTCAGCACGGGGATAACCGGCCTGTCGGCGCTGCCGAGATCTGCGAGAATCTTCCGCGTGACCTCCAAATGCTCTCTGGCGTCTTCGCTTGACGCATCACAGACATTGAGGATAATATCCGCCGTCGCAGCCTGCTCAAGCGTGGACTTAAACGCTTCAATCAAGTTGTGCGGCAGGCGCCTGATAAGCCCGACCGTGTCAATGAGGATTACCGTTTTGCCGCTCGGCAGCTTCAAAGCGCGCGCCGTGGGGTCAAGCGTGGCAAAGAGCTTATCCTCGGCCAGCACGCCGGCTTCTGTCAACCTGTTCATCAATGTGCTTTTCCCCGCGTTGGTATAGCCTACGAGTGCCACCGTGACAGTGTGGGTTTTCCTCCGCCTCTTATAAGTCTCCTCGCGGGCGGATTCCACCTTTTCAAGCTGCTCCTTTAGGCTTTCAATCCGTCTTCTGATGTGCCTTCTGTCCGTTTCAAGCTTCGTTTCGCCCGGCCCACGCGTACCGATTCCCGCACCCAGCCTCGACATCTCCACACCCTTGCCCGAGAGCCTCGGCAGCATATATTTAAGCTGGGCGAGCTCCACCTGCAGCTTACCCTCCTTGCTCTGCGCGCGCATGGCGAAGATGTCGAGTATAAGCATTGTGCGGTCAATAACGCGCACATCTGTGATTTTCTCGAGGTTTCTTATCTGCGTCGGCGAAAGCTCTCTGTCGAAGATGATCAGCGAGATTTCCTCAGTCCTGCAAATCTCCGCCGCCGCCTCCGACATGCCGCTGCCTATGGCAGTCGCCGCCTTCAACGCCTGTCGCTTCTGCACAAGCTGAAGCACAGGCTCGGCGCCCGCGGTTTTGGTAAGCTCCTCCAGCTCGGCGAGCGAAGCCTCAACGTCAAACTCGCCTGTGTCCACCGAGATGAGCAATGCTCTATCCTGCTTAATTTCAATGTTTTCCGTCAAAATATTTCTCCTATATGTCACTTGCGAGGAATTCCCTGTTTTCCTTCGCATAGTCTCTTCCCATATTCTTATCGTGCTTCTTCACATATGCTTCAGAAAATTCGTCGGCAGATATGCCGAAGCACTGCACCGTATTTATATAATACATCATCACATCCGCAAGCTCGGTGACAAATTCCTCGCGCACTTTGCCGTCGTTCATGATTTGCGCCTCACCCTTTTTCTTGATTATCGCAATCGCCTCGCCGATTTCCTCAAACATAAACAACATGAATGAACGCGCGTGCTCCGCGTCCATCGGTGACCATTCGTGCTTATGCTTCTCCCAAAGCGCCAGCTGCATCGCAATCATATCTGATATTTTCAAATCCATCACGCACCTCCGATTATTTCCACGCCCCTGCGTGCCGGTCTGGCGGCAAAAACTATGCCGGTTTCTCTTTTCTCCAGCGCCATTCGGCAGGCACGTGCGGCTTTTTCGTCTGTGAAAATCCCGAAAACCGCCGAGCCGCTGCCCGTCATCAAGGCGTTCAGCGCGCCTAAGCCTTTCATCACACGCTTTGCCTCCTGCACAACGCGCATACGAAGCACCTCGTCGAAGCGGTTGGAAATTCCGGCAGCCACCTCTTTTATATTTCCCGCCTCAAGCGCTTTCATCATAGCGGGCGTTTGAGGGCTTTCTGCAAGCGGGTATTTATCAATTATCTGATAAGCCCGCGGCGTGCTCATGCCGTATTCCGGCTTGCAGATAACCAAATGACAGTCAGGCATAGGCGCGGCGGGCTTCATCACATCGCCTATCCCACCGCACCTTTTCGTTCCGCCCAGCAGGCAGAACGGTACGTCCGCGCCGATTTTCGCGGCGAGCGCAAGCATTTCCTCTTCAGAAAGCCTGTTATCATGCAGAGCATTCAGCCCAAGCAACACGGCGGCGGCGTCACTGCTGCCCCCTCCCATGCCGGCTCTGCTCGGTATATTCTTGCGTATGCTTATCTTCACGCCGTGAGTCGCTTCGCTTGCGCCATGCGGGAAAGCGATAGCCTCAAGATACCGCTTTGCCGCCTTAAATGCCGTATTTTTCTCATTGACGGGTAAATACGAAAGGTTCGTCGAGATTTCAATCCCCTGCCCGTCTGTCAAATCAAGCTCAATCTCATCGGCGACGCTCACGCTCTGCATTATGCTGTCAATGCAGTGGTAGCCGTCTTCCCTTCTGCCCGTTATGTCAAGCGTGAGATTGATTTTCGCATAGGCTCTGAGTTTCACGTCTTCTCCCTCACAGATTGAATAATCCCAGCCTCTTAATCTTTATTATATGCTCGGGACACATCTCGTGGCAGCAAAAACAGCGTATGCAGCCCTTCAAATCAATTTTCGCAACTTTGTTCTCTATCTTAATCACGTGCTGCGGGCAGCTCTCGGCGCATTTTCCGCAGCCTATGCATTTCTTCTCGTCAATTGCGGGCTTCGGCCGCGCGATTCTGCTCACAAGCGGGCGCATAAAACCGGGCACGCCGTCCACAAAATCATTGCTTGCCGCCTTGGCTTTCTTATAATCCGGCACGCGGATTTCCTCAATCGCCGCGCCACTTATTTCAACTTCCTCGGGCGAAGCCAACCCGCGCTCCGCCGCGATTCTCAGCATGGGAATCTCACGCGGCTCAAAGCCGATGGCCGCCGTTGCCGCAAAGTCTACTGCATACGGGCTTTTTGAAGCAAAAACCGCACCGACGAATCTTTTGCTTCCGCCGGTGGGGCCGTTGCCCTCCATGCCGAAGATGCCGTCAATCAGGTTGAAGCTCGGCTTCAGATAGTCGCATATATCCACAAGCATGTCGGCGAAATCATTTTTATCCGGGAAGCGGCAGTGAAGCTCCGGCTTCATCAATCCCGGCACTGCGCCGAACAGATTCTTCACCGCGCCGCTGTACATCGTCATGCCGTGGGTTTTCAGCTTTGCGATATTGATTATATAGTCTGCGCTGATATAGGGTTTAAGAAACGTGGTCGTGCGGCAGATACGCGCCTTAGGGAGATACACCGCCTCACTTTCGCATTCGGTATACAGCTCAAAGCCGTTGCGCTCGGCTGTCTCCGTATATCCGCAGCCGGCAAACAGGCTTTTCGTCATTGCGGTTGTATACACCCCGCCGCTGCTTTCGGCAATCAGCACACTTGCGCCCGCCTTCTGCACGCATTTCCCTACAGCTTCAACAAGCGCGGGATGTGTGATAATCGCCTCTTCGGGCTTTGATTTCATTATGAGATTCGGCTTTATCACAACCGTCATGCCCTCTTTAATCTCATCATATATGCCGAACTCCGTGAAAAAACCGTCTGCAATAGCCAGCAGACGATTCTCATTATAGTCTTCGCATTTTGCGATGCTCACTTTATCCATTTTACAGCTCCTTCACAAATTCTTCAATGCGTTTGAGCGCCTCTGTGATATGCGCGAGCGAGTAAGAATAAGATATTCTCACGAATCCCTCGCCGCATTCTCCGAAGGCGTCTCCCGGCACAACCGCCACCTGCTTCGCGTATATAAGCTTCTCACAGAACTCTCCCGACGAAAGCCCCGTGGACTTCACCGACGGGAAAACATAGAAAGCTCCCTCCGGTTCAAAGCAATGCAGGCCTATTCTGTTCAGGCCGTCCACGATGAGCCTGCGGCGCATATCGTATTCGCCGCGCATTCTCACAATATCGTCGTCGCCGTTCTTCAGTGCCTCTGTCGCGGCATATTGCGAGGTAGTCGGGGCGCACATAATCGCAAACTGATGAAGCTTCGTCATCGCGGCGATAATCGTCTCCGGTCCTGCCGCGAAGCCGATTCGCCAGCCCGTCATGCTGTGTGATTTTGAAAGCCCGTTGACGACTACCGTCCGCTCCTTCATGCCGTCTATCTCCGGAAAGCTCACATGCTGCGTGCCGTAGGTCAGCTCACTGTATATTTCATCTGAAAGCACAAAGAGATTATGCTTTTTCACGATCTCCGCCACGGCCTCATAGTCCGCGCGCCGCATCACTGCACCAGTCGGGTTATTCGGGAACGGCAGAATCAGCAGCTTGGTTTTGTCTGTTATTTTCTCCTCCAGCTCCTCGGCCGTCAGGCGAAAATTATTTTCCGCCTTTGTTTCAAT
>DBCZ01000005.1:3682-10901 GCA_002293315.1 Ruminococcaceae bacterium UBA945 | reverse complement strand
ATTATTTGAAATGTGTGTTGCATCAGCTACTACCGAAACCCCACATCGCAGTGAAAAAATGTGAAAAAATGTCTTGACAGTTCACTGTGAATAAGAGTATAATTATTTTACACTCTATGAGGCGTATAATAATCTGATAGGTAAGGTGATTCCGATGTTTTCATGTAATTGTACATTTATATGATAATAAATATTGAAGGAGGTTTAACTTTATGAAAAAAGTAGTTTCTATGTTTTTGATGATTGCACTAATAATCTTTGCAAGTTTTGTGCCTGCGTCTGCTTATTCACTCCCATCTGATAATTTTTGGGTTGGAGAACAATATGTCATTTATTTTCGTCCACATTATTTGTTAGGCGCAACAAGTGTTACACATATGAATGATGCACTTTGGCAATGGAATGCTCGAACTTTGAGTGTGGCAAACAGAAGCGTAGTTCAAAGGTATACCAGTTCGCATTATTTGTCAACGTATCCCACAACAGATGAGATGCACTGTGTGTATAAATTGAATATGAGCAATAAAAAATTGGCTGAAGCAACAACGCGCCGTGAATCACCATTTCCATTTATCGGAAGAAAACAGGTTTATGATGCGGATATCCTTATAAACTCGGCATACGCATATTCTAATGGTGCGGCAAATGGGTATGATTTTTGGACTGTATTTTTGCATGAATCAGGACACACAATAGGATTGAATCATTCCTCTTTTTCAGACGCTGTCATGAAAACTTCTTTTGGTAAGGGAGAATTAGTGAGATATTTAAGCCAAGATGATAAGAATGGTGTTAGTGCAGTATATGGATAATGTTGCCTTACGTTAGAGGGACAGTGTTTACAAAGCACAGAAAGCACAGGAGGTTATTATGAAGAAAAAGCTAATCACATCAGTTTGTATATTGTTTATTATAGCGATATCAGGGGTGGGAATATGGTATTTTGCAAATGTAGATAATCATATTATTTCTTCAGTCAGTTCAACATATCCATATTTCAATCTTTCTGATTTGATAAAAGAGTCAGATATTGTGATAAAGGGTGTTGTAAAAGAGCAATCTGTACCTTTCAAGATTCAACCAGCGAATGGTGGTGAAGTAAGCATTTTTACAGATTTTAAAATCGAAGTGGAAAATGCATATAGAGGAGAGAAAAGTGAAATAGTAAACTTGCGTATGCAAGGAGGCGAAATTGACAATTTAGTAGTTATCGCTGAGGATGAGCCAAACGTAGTAATTGGAAGCACTTACATTTTCTTTTTATACCAACCATTTACAGGCGGCGGATATAATACAGAAGGAGATTATTATTATTTGACGGGAGGACATCAAGCACTTTTTTCTCAGCTCTCAAAAAGCGATTATATAGAAGAAATGCCATTGAAGCACTTGGAAGAGGTGAGAAGTGAGTCTTCAAGAGAAAAGAGTTTCTTTAGAGACGATTACATGTATTCAAATGTAAATTTCGATTTGCTAAAGAAAAACAATGTCACGCTTTCTGCAGAACTTTTTTCTGGTAATGGATATATAGCAATTTCGGAGGAGGTATTTGCCAGTGAAATAGAGATGTTTAATGAGGTTGTTCCGATAGATTCTGAGTACTGGAAAAATCAGATAAGAGATAGCTTAGCAATCAACCTCAAAAATGGTTTTATTACGCAGGAAGAATATGATAAGGCGATGAAATTTAATGAGCCTTATGCAAAGATAGTTGAATAGGTGTTTCAAAAGGAGGAAAGTAGCGCCTTTTGAAACAGGTAGGCTAACATCACCTTTCATACTATAATCAGCATATAAATACAATAAGTAGGTGATGAAATGGAAAAAAGATTCAAAACGCGAAATATCTTTCTTCATGAAGCAGGACATACAGCACGGTTAGGTGACAATGATGTATACCAAGCTGCTGTGATGTACGAAAGTGCGAGTGTTATTTTAGGATCATCTAGACGTTATATCACACACCAGCAAGAAATAAGGGCGTTGGATTATTTATATGGATAAGGAGGATTAATAATATGGAAAAGCGAGCCAAGCTAAGAAATGCTCTCGTCATAGTGGTGATTTTAATAGCTTTACTAGTTACTGTAGCTATAACAATTTATTCGCTAACATATACAATTGTTACAACAAATTCTCTCGTTGAGTTGCCGAATTTTAGTACAGTTCTTGACGAATCATCACTTATCATTCACGGAAAAGTGGATGGTAAATCGAACGCATTCACAGTTTTGCATGTAAATGGAGAAAGCGAAGAGATTTATACGGATTACTATGTCACGCCGATTAGAGTATTTCGCGGGAAAGAAGCCGAGAGAGATCAAGTGACAGTAAGACTTAAGGGTGGCGGCCCAATTGACCGTATATATGCTGACTATCCTCAGGAAGCAAAACTGGAATCCGGAAAAGAATACTTGTTTATTCTCAGTGTTCCTATAACAGGTGGATTTGCGACAGAAGGAGAATACTACTATCCGCGTTATCAAAGATTTGCAGTATGGAACATGGGGAATAATGGAGAGGTATATTTTGAATCCCCGCACTATCTTCTTGACGATTCAAATATTGAGAAGGAAAAACGTGTTTTTGAAGAGCAAGAAGTGTCAATAGCTCTTGTTCAAGTATCAGAGATAGAAAGATTTGTGGAAGAAGCAAATATGAGGTCTTCGTATGAGAATGCAGATGAGTTGATAGCAGAAAAACACATGAAGAATATGCAAATGAATCTTGAAAGCGGCTTCATTTCAGAAGAAGAATACGAAACCATGCTGAAAGAACTGACTCAATACGGAACAATAATCAAGTGAATTTTCTATAGCAAACGAGGCGGCATATGCCGCCTCGTTTTATGTCATCATATTTTTGCCGCAATCTCCTTCAGATACCTCCTGAAATCCTCGCCGATTTCAGGGTGCTTCAGCGCCACCTCGATATTCGCCTGCATTATGCCCAGCTTGTTTCCCATGTCATACCGCGTGCCTGTGAAATCAACCGCGGTAATTCCCACGGTGCGCGCAATGTGCGCCATGGCGTCGGTGAGCTGAATCTCGCCCCCTGCGCCGGGCGGGGTGTGCTCAATTACGTCGAAGATGTCCGGCGTGAGGACGCAGCGTCCGAGAATCGAGAAAAGCGAAAACTCCTCGCCACTGGCGGGCTTTTCAATCATATCCGTGCATTCGTATATATTGTCTCTGATGTTTTCCACCTTGAGAGATGAATACTTTGAAACATCCTCAAGCGGCACCTCCTTGACGCCCACCGCGGCCTTTCCTGTCTCCTCATATGCCCTGATGAGCTGTGCGCAGACGGGGTCGTCGCCGATAATCACGTCGTCTCCGTAAAGCACGGCGAAAGGCTCGTCGCCGATGAATTCTCTTGCACGGCCAATCGCGTGACCAAGCCCTTTTGTCTCCTTTTGGCGAATGAAATATATATTGGCGAGGTTCGCGATGCCAACCACCTCATCAAGCACTTGCTTCTTTGCCGGGTTGCCCGCAAGCCGCTCCTCAAGTTCGGGTGTTCTGTCAAAGTGGTCTTCAATTAAACCCTTGCCTCTGTTGGAGATGATGAGAATATCCTCAATCCCGGCCCTGACAGCCTCCTCTACGATATATTGAATCGCGGGCTTATCAACTATGGGCAGCATCTCCTTCGGCATGGCCTTCGTCGCCGGAAGCACTCTGGTACCCAGCCCGGCTGCGGGAATAACTGCTTTTCTCACTCTTTTTGCACTCATAATCTACCTCTCAAGTTTAGTTTTATACCGGCGGCATAATTCACGCAGCGCCGGAAAGGCTCAATAATCATATTGCCTGACGGCTTCGAGCTCGTCGGGCACATCTGTCACGCTTACAGACTTAAACAGCATGTTCCCGCCCATGATGATATCGAGATATTCCACAATCCATTCGCCGGAATCATATCCCTTAACCGCGTATATCTTGGAGTCGGGCAATCCTTCGCGTATGCCGATTTGCTCTCCCTTGAGCTTGTTATCGGTAAAAACGCCGTAAGGGCGGTAGGTATTGCCGTTATAGGATAGCTCAATGCAGCCCAGCGCAGTATTCTCCGCTTCGGCATATTCGGGGTATGCTGCCTGGCCGCCCGAAGCACAGCCCGTCAATCCTGCCGCAAGCAGAATGCACAGAATAACCGCAGTGCCAACAGAGCATAGCTTTTTCATATCAGTCCCCCTAATTCAAGAAGCCTTCGGCAAAGAAAAATCAGCGAGCCGCCGCGTTTTGCTCAATCCACCTTGCCACGCCGTCGTCATTGTTCGAGCCAATCACAGCGGTGGCAATTTCCTTGAGCTCCGGCACGGCGTTAGCCATCGCGTAACATTCGTCTGCCGCCATGAATAGCGGCAAATCATTTATGCCGTCACCGAAAACCACGAGCTTATCACAGCCGAGCATATCCTTCAGCCACGAAGCGGCGCGCGCCTTGCTTACCCTTATAGGCAGAAGCTCACAAAACTGCGCCTCGGAATAAATATCCTTCTGATAAAGTGAAGTAAAGCGACTGTCTGACGAAAAAATATCATTCACAGGTGATAATAACTCCGACGTACCCTTGCAAAACACATTGAAAACCTCTCCGGAATAAAGCTCCTCGAGGCTTTCGGCCTCATGTCTGCGCGGGTCACCTTTTCTTGTGTCAAGAAAAGCGCTCGCCTCAGGCGTGAGAAAACGCGGAATATAAGAAAAGCGCTCCACGCTGCCGACGAAGGAGTAAACAGTGGGGTAAACCTTAAGCTCGGTCAAAGTCTTTGAAATGAAGCTGATTTCATCATCGCTGAAACTGTCCATGAACAAAACTTCGCCCGTGTCGCCCGCAAAAATAATCGCCCCGTTGTGGCTCACGAACGGGAAGCTAATGTTAAGCCCCGCCGTCACCTTTTTGGTCGTCACAAGTGAGCGCGCCGTGGCAAATGAAAAAAGCCCGCCGGCACCTACAAAGCGGTTTATCACCTCGGCAGTGTAAGCCGAGCAGCGCTCATCAGAGCGCAAGAGCGTTCCGTCAAGGTCTGAAAGATACAAGGTTTTCATGTATTTCCCTCAAGAAGTGTCTATTAAAGAAATATTTGCTATAAAAACATCGGCAGATAAGTAAGCAGCAGCGCGCCAAGCATCAGAGCAATCGCAAGCGGCATGTTCACGCCGCCCTTATGCTCATAATTATAGCCTGCGCCGTCAAGGCTTTCATGCGTTTTTATGTCCCGCACAGTTTTGATGCAATGCTTCATATACCATTTGTTTGCCTTAATACCGCAAATTATGCCGATTATCAGCATCGTGAGCAGAAAAAGCAGGGGAGTGCAAAAGTTGAAGAAAAGCATTCCGTCTTGAGAGAGAATGCCCGACATCGCAAGCCACTGGCTGGAGTTTGGCATAATCCCGGCGTTCGGGTCCATGCCCACGCGAAGCATCAAATCCCCGAGTATCGGCGCGGAAACATATATGGTGCTAAGTGTATAGCCGACAAACAAAGTCGTCATAATAAGCGTGAAAATAAGCCCCCGCTTATACTGTTTTCTGTATAACATCCAGCCGCCGGAAAAGATGAACGCCGAAAAATTGAACCTGTCCTTGTTCATCGCCTGGATTCTCTTAAAAACCGGCAGATAATAAGCCGTGCCCTGCCTGACGAGCTTTGACACATCGCCGAAACTCACATCCTCCTCAATGGCCTCCGTCGGGCTTACGCCGCCCATCGGGTCAAATGAGAAGCCAGCGCCGTATATGGGCGGAATCCCGGGTTGAGAGTAGGGGCTTCCGGTGTTTCGCGGCGTGTAGTGGCTCACGCTTATATCATCCGGTGCAGCCGCGGCGTTTACACCGAGCTTGGCGCCGCAGCCGTTACAGAACTCAGCGCTTTTGCCGTTCAATGTGCCGCATACAGGGCACTCTACGTCCTTTATCTCGGCTGAAGCCGTGTGCCTTGAGAAGGCCGGAGAATTCGCCGGCGGTTTCCACACCTCGCCGAGCTCGTGCTTATCTGTGAAAATGCAGTGGCCTGCCTCGTCGTAGCAGGCGCGGTGATACGGCGCGCCGCACTTCGGGCAAACCACAATATCGTCGCCGTCTGCGAACGGTTTCTCGCAGACAGGACAGGGAATTCCGGTATAGTCCATAATACCTCCGAAAGAATGCTTTCTTCTTGCTAAAGACATAGTACACTATATTGCCCGAAAGTTCAATCAAACGGGCGATAATTTTCATTGCGTTTACAATTGAAGACGTGAAATGCCATATACTCATTGTCAAGCGCGCTTTCTCCTCCAAAGACATTTACATTTACTTTTTAATGCAGTATAATAAGGCGGATATAAAGCAGGGCAAAACGAACAGTAATCGGAAGGTAGATATATGCTGCAATTTGAAGAACAAATCCATGAACTCGCAGGGCTTGATACTGAGCTTGATGGCCTGAAGCGCGCGCTCGGCCTCGAAAGGCTTCGTGAAGAGGTCGAGATGCTTGAGCACAAGGCCGCGGAGCCCAATTTCTGGGACGACATGGAAAACGCGCGGAAGGTGCTTCGCAAAACTGCGGGGCTGAAATCAAAAGACGAGAGCTACACGAAGCTCAGAATGCAGGTTGGCGACGCCAAGGCGCTCGCTGAAATGGGGGATGAGGCGGAGGATTTATCGCTTCTTCCAGAGGTGAAAGCCGAGATTGAGGACATCAAGGCCAAAATCGAGACGCTTCGCCTCACGACCCTACTCACGGGTGAGTATGACGCAAATAACGCGATTCTCACGTTTCATGCGGGTTCCGGCGGCACAGAGGCGCAGGACTGGGCCGAAATGCTCTTCAGAATGTACACCCGCTGGGGCGAGAGGCACGGCTTCAAGGTTTCCACGCTCGATTATCTTGACGGAGACGAAGCGGGGCTCAAGAGCGCTTCAATCCTCGTGGAGGGAGACAATGCCTACGGCTTTCTCAAAAGCGAGGCCGGCGTTCACCGCCTTGTAAGGGTTTCACCGTTTGATGCGGCCGGCAGACGCCACACCTCATTCTCCTCGCTTGAGGTTATGCCCGAAATCGAAGAGGACAACAGCGTTGAAATCAACCCGGACGATATTCGCATGGAGGTTTTCCGCGCGAGCGGGGCAGGCGGCCAGAAGGTCAACAAGACATCTTCTGCCGTGAGGCTGATTCATATCCCGACCGGCATAGCAGTCTCGTGTCAGGTGGAGAGAAGCCAGTTCCAGAACCG
>DBCZ01000005.1:3350-3668 GCA_002293315.1 Ruminococcaceae bacterium UBA945 | reverse complement strand
GAAAATCTCGAGAAGATTTCTGACATCAAAGGCGAGCAGAAGGAAATAACCTGGGGCAGCCAAATCCGCTCATATGTCTTCATGCCGTATACAATGGCGAAGGATCACCGCACGGGCCATGAAACCGGCAACATCAACGCTGTTATGGACGGCGATTTAGACGGCTTTATCAATGCATATCTTACCGCCTTGAGCCATGATGCTCTAGGCGAAAATATAGAATAACAGACGCTTAAAGTTAATAGGAGGAAGCATGGATACAAAGGTATTTGAACAGTATGAATCCGAAGTGCGCTCATATTGCAGGAATTTCCCCAC
>DBCZ01000005.1:0-3331 GCA_002293315.1 Ruminococcaceae bacterium UBA945 | reverse complement strand
GGAGCTGGCGCGCTTAACTACGGCCACAACAATGATTACATCAAGGCAAGGGTGCTTGAATATCTCAGTGAAGACGGCGTTGCGCACGCGCTTGATATGTACACCGCCGCAAAGAGAGATTTCATTGACGCTTTCCAGAACAAGCTTCTCAAGCCGCGCGGCTTTGACTATAAAATCCAGTTCCCCGGGCCTACGGGCACAAACGCCGTTGAAGCGGCGATTAAGCTTGCGCGCAAGGTGAAAAGACGCCAAAATATCTGGGCGCTGATGGGCGCCTTCCACGGCATGACGCTCGGCGCGCTGGCATTGACCACAGACACAGCCTCGCGCGGCGGGGCGGGCGTAACCCTCCACGACGTAACGCATATCCCCGCGCCGTATATGTTCCCCGAGCTGGACACGATAAAATACATGCAAACTTTGCTTGACGACGACCATTCGGGCATAGAGAAGCCCGCCGCGCTCATAATTGAGACGACGCAGGCCGAGGGCGGCATCTATCCGCTTGATAACGCGTGGCTTAAAGCCGCGGAGGATTTCTGCAAGAGAAACGATATTCTCTTCATCGTTGACGATATTCAAGTCGGCTGCGGAAGAGGCGGCGGATATTTCTCTTTTGAAGAGGCGGGCTTGAAGCCCGACATCGTCGCGCTGTCTAAATCAATCGGCGGCTACGGAATGCCTTTTGCGCTCACACTGCTGAAGCCGGAGCTTGACATCTGGACGCCCGCCGAGCATAACGGCACGTTCAGGGGCAATCAGCTTTCAATCGTCGCAGCAAAGGCGGGGCTTGAGGTTTTCCTCAACGAAAGGGTCGAGGAGAAGGTACGCGAAAAAGAGAAGCTTATCACTGCAAAGATGAAGGAGATTGAGGCGCTTGACAGCCGGATTGTCACGCGCGGAAAATGCTTTATATGGGGAGTGGATTTCTCCGCCTTCACCGAAGAGCCGGAGATATCTAAGGCGGTTCTCACCGCCGCGTTCAACGCGGGGCTGATAGTGGAGAGAGTGGGGCGCAAAAACGCGGTTCTGAAGGTTATGCCGGAGCTTCTCATAGACGACGCGACGCTCACAAAGGGGCTTGACATTCTCATTGAAGCGATAAAGGCCGTTATCTAAATCGTTAATAAATAATCTGAAAGCGGAAATATAAATGCAGACAAACATAAAAGAGGCGCATGCCCTAAAAAGAAGAATTCATATGCCGGCGGCGGTTACGATATTAGTCTTTCTTTTCCTCTCGCTTACCATAATGGGGCTGACGGTCATGATTCAGCCGTATTCCATTTTTGAAAATATAAAAATCTTTCTGAGGCAGCCCATTCTTATTTTGCTCAACACTCTGCCGGTATCGGTTCTTTTGCTTATACTGTGGTTTATTTCGAAAAGCCTGCTGCTTTCTTCGGCGATAACCTCGGCTGTTTTCGGCGTGCTGGCGCTTGTGAACAGGTATAAAATCACCTTTCGCGACGACCCCTTCGTGCCGAAGGATATAGCGCTTATAAGAGAGGCGTTCAATTCAATTGAGAGATTCGAGCTTGAGCTTGACGTCACGCCGATTATTCTCCTGGCCGCGGTGGTAATCATCTTGATAATCGCGGCGGTTTTCATTAAGAGCTGGGCGCCGAAGTCAATCATAGCAAGGCTTGCGGGCATAATCGTCGCGGCGGCGGTTATGGTGGCTTCTTTCTTCACGCTGTATACCGATGTTGCACTTTACGATAGCCTGCAGGTCTCCGCGAGATATAATATCACAGCGGTTTATAATGAGCTGGGCTTCAATTATAACTTCATTCGCCACATGAATCTCTATCCAGTGGAAAAACCGGACGATTACAACGAAGCCGAGGTTCAAAGCTGGATAGAAGCGGGTGAAAGCGGCGGCAAGGTCACGCCCCAAGTCAGCCCGAACCTCATTTTCATCATGTGCGAGGCATACACGGATTTATCAACTGCGCCCGCCTTTGATTATAATAATGACAACGACCCGCTGAAGAACTTCAAGCGCCTTGCGGCGGAAGAAGGCACAGTCTCCGGCCATCTGATTGCGCCCAACTTCGGCGCGGGCACGGCGAACATGGAGTTTGAGGTTCTTACAGGCATGCAGACGAACCTTATCGCGCCGTCCACGCTGAATTCCTCCGCGTTCAGGGTGGTGAGGAAGAATATGTACAGCGTCCCGCGTCTTCTCGCCGATGAGGGCGATTACGCGAATGTGTTCATGCACCCCGGCGAGAGCTGGTTCTATAATCGCTCCAGCGTTTATCAGTTCCTCGGAATTGACAAACAGCTCTTTATAGATGAATTCAATGAGGACTACACCTCCGGAAGCTATGATTCAGCCGTCACGTCAGATGATTTCTTCGCCGACGAGCTCTGCAAAGTGTTTGAAGAGCAGGATAACGCTTCTTCAAACCCGCAGTATTTCTACACGGTTACGATAGAGAATCACCAGCCGTATACGCCGATAGCAAGATACGGCACGGAAACGACGCAGCTTGAGCCGTTCACCGTGGACATCGAAGACGAGCTTGCAAACAACATCTCAACTTATATTCAAGGCGTGCGCGCCGGCGATGAAATGCTCGGCAAGCTGACGGATACTTTCAATTCTGTAAACGAGCCGACAGTCATTGTTTTCTTCGGCGACCACCGCCCGACGTTCGGCGGCGATTATAACGGCTACAGGCAGCTTGGAATGTCTGTCGGCAACACGGATACGCCCGAGGAAATTCTCGGCACGTATGAGGTTCCGTTCATGATATGGGGCAATTCCGCAGCAAAGAATGCCGGGCTTCCGCTCCATGAAACCGCCGATTTACCTGAAAGCAAGCAGATAAGCGCCAATTATCTCGGCGCAATGGCGCTGGAACTCACTGGATATTCGGGGCAGGACGCTTTCATTGATTTCATCAACGAGATGCGCCGTGAACTGCCCGTCGCGTGGAAAGAGGTATATCTCACGGCCGACGGAACGGCGACGACGGAGCTTACAGACGAGCAAAAGGCGCTTGTCAGAAAGCTGAGGAACTGGGAATACTATAAGCTTGAGAAAGAAACGGTGAATTGAGCTTTGAGATAGAGAAAGCCTTATCAGAGCTGTCAGTAGAGAGATTCTCATACTGACAGTTCTTTTATGCTCAAAAACAGAAGGGGGAGTGAAGGAAAAATGTGCGGATATGCGAAGAGGAAGGGGAAAACTTCGGAAATTCGACGGGACTCGACATTTCTCAAAAATATTAGGCGAGAACAAAGATTTAGTGATGCATAATTCACAAAAATCGCTTGACAATGAAAGACGCGGAGGTTATACTTACAGTAAGATTCGATT
>DBCZ01000027.1 GCA_002293315.1 Ruminococcaceae bacterium UBA945 | reverse complement strand
CCGCTTCTCGACAGATTTGATTTGCACATTGAGGTGCCGGCCGTGGAATTTGATGAGCTTGCGAAAACGGAGAAAAGCGAAGCCTCCTCCGATATAAGAAGCCGCGTGGACGCAGCGAGAGCTATTCAGCACAAAAGGCTCGGAAAAACCAATTTGCATTCCAATGCCGAAATTCCCTCGCAGATGCTTCGCGAAGTATGTGAGCTGACGGACAGCGGCGCAAAGCTGCTTAAAAACGCGTTTGAGAGGTTCGGCTTCTCCGCGAGGGCATATGACCGCGTTTTGCGTGTTTCCCGCACTATTGCCGACCTTGACGGCAGCGAGAGGATTGAATCATATCACGTCGCAGAGGCAGTGCAATACCGCAGCTTGGATAGGAAGTATTGGCTGAAAGAGCTTTGAGGGCAGTTGATAGTGGATAGTTGAGAGTTGATAATAGTTGTGGCGCTTGCAGCGCAAATATATTAAGGGCATATGATAAAGGAAGATTTTCCCAATCATAATGCCCTTTTATTATGCGTGAAGCGCAAACCTTGACTATCAACTCTCCGCTACGCGTGTCGCTACGCTTACTGTCAACTATCTAACTGCCCGTGTATCGGGTTGTTCTTCATCGGGGCTTCGCGCGTGAATGACGTCTCAAGCGCAACGTAAGCCTTAGCCTTGCTACTGCGCTCAAAGGCTGTCATAACATCAAGGACGTGCAGTGTCTGCTTATGGCTTGTGCGAGCGGGGCGGCCTGACATAAGTGCCTTCGCCATGTCTGCAAGGCCGAGTGCGCGGCTGTTCTCTTTGTAATCGAACAAAAGAGGCATGTCTTTGTACTCACCGTCTTCAGGACGAAACAGCTTTATCGGCCCGCCAAAATGGTTGGGGTCGGGCACAATCAGCGTGCCTTTAGAGCCATAGACCTCGAAGCGCGCCTGCTCCTTATAATGCACATCAAACGTGGTGAAGAGGGTTGCCGTAGCTCCGCTGTCAAAATCAAGAATGCCGGTAATATATGTCGGCACGTCCACGTTGATAACCGTGCCGCGCTTTGGCTCGCTTGTGATGGTGCGCTGCGGGAAATATGTTTTGGTCACACCTGTCACGCCTTTTACGCCGCCAAGCAAATTGATGAGCGCTGTGACATAATAAGGCCCCATGTCGAGCATCGGCCCGCCGCCGTGCTTATAATAGAACTCCGGGTCAGGGTGCCAGGTTTCGTGGCCGTGGCAAATCATAAACGCCGCTGCTCCGACGACATCGCCGAGATAGCCGTCATCTATGAGCTTGCGGCAGGTTTGAATCCCCGCGCCGAGAAAAGTATCCGGCGCACCGCCAAGGAAAAGATTTCTCTCCTGCGCCATTTCAGCGAGGATTTTCCCTTCCTCAAATGTGGCGGCGAGCGGCTTTTCGGAATAAACATGCTTGCCGGCCTCCAGTGCGGCCTTGCTCACCTCGAAATGCTCATACGGGCGCGTGAGGTTCAGCACGATGTCAACCATTGGGTCGGCAAAAGCGTCATGCATGGTGTCATAGATTTTCGGGACGTTGAAGCTTTCCTTTGCCCGCTCGGCCTTCTCGCGGATTAAATCGCATACGCCGATGAGCTCAATTTCAGAAAAGGTTTCCGTAATGTTTTTAAGATAGATGCCGCTGATGTCGCCGACGCCTATCATTGCTATTTTTACAGTTTTCATCATATGCCTCAAAACATTCTCGCTTCGTTTTCGAAGCGCTCGGTCGTGAGGTTATTGTCTATCGCAAATTGCTTGCCCTGCGCCGCCCAAAGCATGCCGCGCTCCATCATTATTCCGGCATTCGGCGATTTCTCAAACACATCGTCATGATGCCCGAGCGCGTTATAGAACACGCGGCCGTTGCCCCAAAATTTAGTCCACGCGACGGGTATATCGACCGGTCTGTTCGAGATATGGTAGTAATTCACGATCGGGAAGCGCGTAGTGGCAAGCACCTCGATTGCGGGGTCAATGTGCAGATAATAATGCTCGCTGCATACGCGGAAGTCTTCAAGCCCTTCGATTATCGGGCTTGAACCATGACGTATATTGACGGTATAGTCTATGCCGTCGGCACCTGGGTGGCTCACCCACTGCCCGCCTGTCATGAACTGCCACTCTACGTTGTTCCTGAAGGAATCACACATGCCGCCGTGGCAGCCCGCAAGACCTACGCCTGAGCCAACCGCCCTTGAGATATTCTTGACATATTCGGGGTCTATCTCCCCCATCGTCCAGCAGGCGACGATTAAGTCAAGCCCCATGAGCTTGTCGGCATCGGCGAAAACATCAAGCGTGTCGCTGATTTCAACAGCATAGTCGTGCTTTTCCATCATCCCCGCAAATCTTTTGGACGTTAGGGTTGGCTCATGACCGTCCCAGCCGCCCTGAACAACAAGAACCTTTTTGCCGCTTTCCATAATACACCCTCCGAAATTTTAGTCTTCTATAATATCCGCGCCGGAAACACCCGAAGGAATATCCAAGCCGAAATTGTGACGATTATCTTTATTTGCCGAGGTGTTCATCGCGTCGGCATAACCGCCGTAGCAGAAGACTTTTGCCTCGGCAAGCCGCCTGTAAAGCAGGCCCGCAAGTTTCGTGCCGCCCGCGCTTATCCATTGGAGCATATTGCTGCCAAACATCTGCTCGTCGATATATTGCAAATCCGGGCTTGACGTGCCCATATCCACGCCGCCGCCTCTTATCCAGCCTGTCTTACCGTCATAAGAGATCTTATACCACAGATTATCCGCCTCTCCGTCAATGCGCTTGATTTCCTGCACGGTGACGCTCGTGCCGCTCGGCACGGTGGCAATAGGCGTTCCCTTGGCGGCAGAGGAATACATCGGCATTGCGGTGACGTCCAGCTTGCCGCTTCCCGAGGTTTTCGAGCTTGCGTTCATAAGCACCTTGAAGGTGTCATAGCTGCTTGAAAGCACGCCGGGGCCGAGATTATATGCGAAGCTGACGAGTGCATCAAATTGGTATTGATTCATCTTGATGCCGTTTTTCTTTTGAAAATCCTTTACGCCTCTGACGTAGCCGTCATTGTTGAGCGTGTCCTGAAGCATTGCGCGCAGCTCAGACTGCGTGAGGCTATTATAGAAGGTTTCGTTTTTATCAAGCGTGTAGCCATAGCCGACGGTGGGAACCTTTGACGATGAAAGCTCGTCAATATATACGAGATTGCGCGCGCCCTCCCAAGAGCCGATTACCTCAACCATCTCCGCGCTTACGGAGCGTTCTTCTGTCGTAGTGACGGAAAGGCTGCCTGAATTCTTCACGAGCATATTGAACTGGGCGTAATCGGTTGACCACGCGCCGGAGGAATCCTTTGAATAGGCCTTTATCACGTAATCGCCAGCGATGTCTATTGTGAGCTTCTGCTTGAAAACACGGACGGTGTTATCGTCATATCCGTTATTCTTTCTTGTCTCCGTTGAGTAGGTGGTGCATTCCTTCGTGCCGTTAGCGGCGCCGCTTAAGGCGAAGCGTACCGAGGAACGGCTTGTATCCGTGATGGCGTAGATGTAGAAATCCTGCCCCTTGGTCGGGGTGTTCGGCTCTGCGTAAGTGAAGCGCACAGCCTCCGGCTTTGTGACAGTTATCTCGCAGGTGTCTATGACCTTATCGGTGGCGTCAAGCAGGGAGATTGTCGCCGTGCCCTGCGCCTTGGCATAAATAAAGCCTCTGCCCGAGACGGGCTTAACGGACGCAATTGATTCGTTGCTGCTCTTCCATCTTGAGTTTGTGGGGCTGCCGTTGACCTGTGCATAGAGGAAAATCGTCTTGTACTGCGGCACATTCGCCGAGCTTGCCGAGATTTCACCTGTGCCGTTTACACTGCCGGTATAAGTCTCCAAATACTCTGTAAAAGCGTAGCCCTCTCTGCCGGCATTCGTTCTGACCTTATACCATTCATCGTTTGATTTATCAAGCGCGGTGAGTATTGTGCCCTTGTTCATCGTCTCAAGGATAGAATACGTCGTGCCGGGGCCCGAACGAAGCCTAACGCCGTCACCCGTAACGATAAGAAGATTTCCGCTGGGCGGGACATCGCCCGGGGGATCTTCCGGAGGAACATATTCTGTCGGATTATCCGCGGCCTCATTTATCTCATAATAAGCCCAGTGCGTTCTCGGCACATCGGGGAATTTTTGCATGATCTCTGCGCCCTTTTCCACTTCCCTTTCAAGCACACGGTTCGCGATTTTCACCACCTCACAGCGCTTAATCGGGTCATTGGGGCGGAACTTACCTGAGTNNGGGTCGTTGGGGCGGAACTTCCCGGAGCCGTCTCCCTCAATCCAGCCGAGCGAGTGGGCGGTTATGACCGCTCTATAGTACCACTGATTGGACGGCACGTCTGTGTAAGGAATCGAGCCGGTGCCCTGCTTAAAGAATGCCGCGAACGTCGTGACGACCTCGGCTCTGGTTATTTTGCCGGCAGGCTTGAACGTACCGTCTGAATAACCGTTCATGATTTTTGCAGCAGCCAGGGAATTCACAGCCGTGGCATACCACGAGGTGGTTTTTACATCAGAGAAGGTATCTGCTTTGGGCGTCGGCTTGGTTTCAAGCAACCTGTGGACAACCGTCGCGAACTCCGCACGCGTCATCTGCTTTTCAGGTCTGAAATAGCCGTTGTCGCCCTCCATATATTTATTATCTCCGCCGATTAGAAGTTTATACTCCGCCGCGAAGGAATCGGCATCGCTCGGCATTTCCTCGGGCGGCTCCTCTGTTTCATCAGAGATTTGCGGCTCTTCGGGAACAAAACCGTCGCCGGTTTCCTCGGAGAAGCCGGTAATCAAGCCGTCTTCCGCGATGGGTATGAAGCCCTCCTGAGCGAGTGCGGAAGTGGGCAGGGCTATCAAAGCAACCAGCAGCAGAGCGGCGAGTTTTCTCATCATAGTTTTCATGTCAGCCTCCTTATGCAAGGACAATCGTAAGGACTCATATCAAGGATTTCTTCTCATGTTTACATAATGTTTCAGCTTATTATATACCTTTTGTAACCGTTTTGCAACCTTATTGAAGAGAAACGATTATTATTGTCAGATGAGTTGACTTGCCTGATATTTTATGGTAAAATGTTGTTACAGATATGTGTTGGCTTTTCGGAGGTAGTTCCATGAAAGTTTTGACTGGGCTAATGCTGATTTGCGCTGCTCTCATGCTTATACTTGGGGTGGGCTGCGATGCTGATTCTTCTGAAGGAAATCAGAGCTTAGAGCCGCAGCATTTCGACGGAATTATTGTTCAGAAAAGCGCGGACAGCAGCGTTTGGGTGTATAGCGAAACAGCGCTCTCCTCTCCGAGTCTTTTATCGCTTATCATTGATGAAGACACCGTGAACGGGGTTGATGGCTTTGAGCTTTATCAGAGCGTGAGCATAAGCTACACAGAGCCAATGATGGAGTCATACCCGNNCCGCTTATCAGGGTTGATGAAATTACGCTGAACGCGCCGGCTGATGAGCCTGACATTGAGAAGGCCGCCGCCTTCTATGAAGAATTCCTGCGAAAGCAGGAAAGCGAAATCTCTGCCATACTGAATGAAGATTAAAAAAGGAGAGGTAAACCCTCTCCTTTTGCTTTATAAAAATGGTTATGCGCCTTCTACAAGCGCCTTTGTGTCTCTTGCGATGACAAGCTCTTCGTTCGTGGGGATAACATAGACCGCAATCTTCGAATCAGGCGTTGAGATTTTGCCCTCCTTGCCCAATGTCATCCGGCGGTTAAGCTCTGAATCAATTTTAACGCCCATGAAGCTGAGATAATCTCCCACGCTCTGGCGGTGCATGTACTGGTTCTCGCCTATGCCCGCCGTGAAGACGATAGCATCACAGCCCTTGAGGGCGACCATATATCCGCCGATAAATTTGGAAATCTGATATTCAAGAATATCCTGAGCGAGCTTTGCCCTCTCGTTGCCGTTTTCGTTGGCCTCAGTGACGTCTCTGTCGTCGCTGGATACGCCGGAAATTCCGAGCAGACCGGATTTCTTATTCATGATGTCGTCCATCTCCTTGGGTGAAAGGCCCTCCTTCTCCATGATGAACGTAACCACGGATGGGTCAAGCGTGCCGGTTCTCGTTCCCATCATGAAACCGTCGAGCGGCGTGAGCCCCATGCTGGT
>DBCZ01000051.1:7572-7721 GCA_002293315.1 Ruminococcaceae bacterium UBA945 | reverse complement strand
GGAAAAAGCGCATAGTTCTGGAACACTGTGTTCACGTCACGCTTGTTCGGCTCGGTGTCCGTGACGTCTTCTCCCTTCAGGATAACTCTGCCCTCGTCCGGCTTTTCAAGCCCCGCGATTATCCTCAGCGTGGTCGTCTTGCCGCAGCC
>DBCZ01000051.1:2003-7505 GCA_002293315.1 Ruminococcaceae bacterium UBA945 | reverse complement strand
TTCCAAAAAATCACTCCGTTGATGTTTTAGTTTAATATAGACTTCTGTTGTATACATTCGCTGTACAATTATATATGTTTTGAAGCCAAAGGTCAATAAAAGTTTTTCTGGATTATCCATTCTCCTTTAGCGGGCGACCGGGAATAAAACACCCGTCGCTCATTNNACCCCGCTGGGCAACGCCTCTTTGAAAAAGAGGGTTAAAATGTTTTTGCCCTTATGCCCTTGCCCTTAATTATGCACTTCGTGCGTCGCTGCGCTCATTATCAATTATCAATTGTCAATTGCCCTTATGGTCTGCCGTGGCGGCCTCCATTGCAAGGGCGACGAGTAAAATCGGGGTTTCGTTGTTTGAGTAATCTGCATTGATGACGTACTTGCCGTCAAACTCCATGTTGTCGTCTCCGGCATGTGCGACGATATATTTATCGTCCACTATATCATACTCCCAGTTGAGAATCGTGCCGAAAACCCGCCAGCGGGCATAATCCAGCACATACCGCGTCACGCCGCCGTACATCGTTTCCTTTTTGACCTTGCCCATGTAATTGTCTCCGAGGAAAATTTCATATGTCGTCTTAAAAAGCCGCTTCGTTTTGACTATCTTCCCGACCTCGCCGCCATACTGGCTCGTGATGAAAATCGCGCTGGTTTTGTCTCGCCGCTCGGTTGTTATGCGGTAAGCGAACCCGCCTTTTTCATCGTAGACGTCATACTCCGTTTCCCATGAAAACGGTCGTTTTTCTATCAGTAGCTTCATTTTTCCATCTCCAGATATTCCATCATCTCGGCAAAGCTGCCGTGTTTGTATTTGCTTATATCCTCGCCGCCGGAATTTATCAGGCAATCTGTGACGAGATAGGTTTCTATGCCGGCCTTTTGGGCCGCCATGTCCTCCTTGACGTCATTTCCCACCATGAGACATTCCTCGGGCTTTTTCCCGGTTTTCTCAAGGATTTCCTTATAATAAGCGGGGTTCGGCTTGCAAAATGAAGAATTCTCGTAAGCCGTTATATATATGAAATCATCCCGCTTCAAATCCACCCATGAGAGGCGCGTGAGGTTGCCGTCCAGCGGAAAGACGGGGTTCGTCGCAACGATTATTTCCAGCCCTCCGGCCTTCAGCCCGTCGATAAGCTCCCTCGCGGCGGCGTTCTCGCCCGTCGCAGCTTTGACGTTATGGAACTCACGCGTGTAAAAATCATCAAAATGCTCTTTAAGTGCAATAGAGTTTTCACCCATTTCCTCTTGAAAATTCTCCCAGAAAACGTCTATATTCGCTTTGCTTCCGTCATTCGCCATCATCTTTTTCGTGGCGCTCCAGATGCCGGCAATAACCGCCTTCGGCTCATAGCCGAGCGGCACAGCCTTCTTTGCTATCTCGGAGAAATATGCGTTTGTGAAAACCTCGGCGTCCATCGGCAGAAGCGTGCCGTCGAGGTCAAGCATTACCGTTGTTATCCTTTTATCCAAGCTCATTAGCCTTACCCGCCTTTATATTTCTCGTGGCTATGACGTCAACGCCTGTTCCCGCCACGTTTTTGATTATCACATCGCCGATTTTCACCGGGGCCTTCGCCGCCGCCTTGACTATCTCTTCCATCACCGCGCCTATCCTCGCCTTTGGCACTTCATGAGCCGTTTTCACAGGCACCAGCGGACACTCGCCGCCGGAAAGCGTAACCGTCGAGGTCACGGTGCGCATAGGCGAAATCACCTCGTTTTTGCCGTATTCAAGCCCCAGCGGGCAGGAGTTGCCTGCCACGGAAAGCACCTCTCTGCTCTTCTCGTCAACGTCCACCTTCAAGCCGCACCCAAGCGGGCAGCGTATGCAAATCAGCTCATGTATCATTTCGTCGCCCCCGCTTTCTCATCTGTGCCCGCCGATATGCCCGCCGAGGTTCCCGCCGAGATTATAATCCTCTCCGCGCCCAGAATATCCTCTTTTTTCAGGAGAATCTGCTCCATCTCGCCCGGCGCCAGAATTCTCTTCTTGCGGCGGAGAATTTCCTTCCTTTCGCCGTTTTTCTCAACCGACGCATGAATCACGCCGCCGGGAATCTTATCCGCCACACGGAAGCGCACCACGGTTTTTTCATCGGCCCGCTCCAAATCAATCCTCACGGGAACCGTATATCTCACCATTCCCTCGGGCACTATATCTATCTCGTTTTGCCGTGAATCTCCGGCCCTTCCCGCCGCATATTCCGCCGCGTTCCTGCCCGCCGCCTCGGCCTCCTCGGAGACGTAATCTACCAAATCATGCACATGCAGCACGTTTCCGCAGGCAAAAACCCCGCCTACGTTCGTCTCCAGCCGCTCATTCACGAGCGGGCCGTTAGTTTTGCCCGAAAGCTCAACGCCTATTTGCTTTGAAAGCTCGTTCTCGGGTATAAGCCCCACAGATAAAAGCAAGGTGTCGCACTCGACATACTCCTCCGTGCCCGCTATCGGGCGCAGGTTCTCGTCCACCTGTGCGAGAGTTATCCCGCGCAGCCTCTCCTTGCCGTCTATATCCACAACCGTGTGGCTGAGCTTCAACGGGATATTGTAATCATTGAGGCACTGCACGATATTTCTGTTCAGCCCACCGGAGAACGGCATCAGCTCCGCGACGAGCTTCACATTTGCGCCCTCAAGCGTCATTCGGCGCGCCATAATCAGCCCGATGTCCCCGCTGCCGAGAATCACGACCGTTCTGCCCGGCATATACCCGTCGATGTTCACAAGCTTCTGCGCCGTGCCCGCCGAGAAAATCCCCGCGGGGTTGAATCCGGGTATCCTCAGTGAGCCGCGCGGGCGCTCGCGGCAGCCCATCGCCAGCACTATTGCCTTCGCATCAATTTGCATAAGGCCGTTCTCGCGGCTTACAGCCGTAATCGTTTTGTTTCCGTCTATGTTTATAACTGTCGTCGAGAGAACATACTCTATCCCCTCATTCTCAACCATATCAATGTATTTCTGCGCGTATTCAGGCCCTGTCAGCTCTTCGCCGAATGTGTGAAGCCCGAAGCCGTTGTGTATGCACTGGTTGAGAATTCCGCCCAGCTCCGCCTCGCGCTCAATTATCAGAATGCTTTCCTCGCCCGCTTTTTTTGCCGCCACCGCCGCAGCGAGCCCCGCAGGACCCCCGCCTATGATGACGATGTTATATCTGCTTTGGGGTTTCATATCTGTGCCCCCTTTCGCGTTTTTTCAATCACCTCTACCGAAGCGCCGCCGTTTTTCTTTATCTGCGTCAGCGGTAAATTCAGCTCGCGCGCCAGAATCTCCATTATCCTCGGCGAGCAAAAGCCCGCCTGACATCTGCCCGTAGTGGCTCTTGTGCGCCGCTTCACGCCGTCGAGCGTCGTCGCGCCCAGCGGGCGGTGTATCGCGTCAAGGATTTCACCCTCGGAGACCTCCTCGCAGCGACAGACAATCGCGCCGTAGGCCGGGTTTTCCTCAATCAGCCTTTTGCGCTCCTCCATGCCGAGCCACAGCAGGTGCTTTACCCTTTTTCTATTCGGGTTGAAGCCTTCGTTTCGTTTCAAATCCAGCTTTTTCGCAACCATCTCCGCAATATATTCCCCGATTGCCGGCGAAGACGAAAGCCCGGGGGATTCAATCCCCGCGGCGTCAAAGAAGCCCTCGGCCGTCTCGCCGAGGATAAAATCGTCTGAGCCGTCTGTAATATCCATGTGCGCCCTCAGCCCCGCAAACGAGGTTATCGTCATGCCGAGCGGCACATTCTTCACGCTGGTTGAGGATTTCTCGCGCACCTCATTCAGGCCGTCTGTGCTTGTGCGGTTCTGCTCCTTGTCGTCAATATCCACTGATGTCGGCCCGACGAGCGGGTTGCCGAAAATGGTCGGCGTCACAAGCACGCCCTTGCCGAGCTTCGTCGGCAGCAGGAAGACCGTGTGCCTCACAAGGCCCTTGGCGGCTCTGTCCAGCAGATTATACTCTCCCTTGCGCGGGGTTATTTTTATCTTATCCCCGCAAACCATATTGTGGATTTCATCTGCGTAAATCCCCGCCGCATTTATCACGGCTTTCGCCCCCACCGCGCCGCCGCTCGTCTCTATGCGGTAGCCGCCGTCAGTTTTTTCAATTCCGCTCACTGTTGTGTTGAGCCTGAATTCCACGCCATTCATCGCGGCGTTTTCCGCAAAGCCAATCGTCAGCTCAAACGGGCAGGTTATGCCCGAGGTCTGCGCCCAAAGCGCCGCGACGATGTTATCCTGCAACGCCGGCTCGAGCTCCTTCGCCTTTTTGGCGTCCACTATCTCCAAATCGGGGATTCCGTTTTTCCTGCCCTTTTCAAGCAGCTCCTCAAGTGCGGGAATGCCGCTTTCATCAAAGCAGCAGACAAGCGCGCCGATTCTCTCAAACGGCACGTCAAGCTCCGCGCTTATTTTATCCATCATCGCGTTGCCCTTGGCGTTCATCTTCGCCTTCATCGTTCCGGGCTCGGCGTCAAAGCCCGCGTGAATAAGCGCCGAGTTCGCCTTTGACGTCCCCTCGCAGACATCGGCGTTCTTCTCCAGAACGCATATTTTCGCCTCATATCTCGCAAGCTCTCTCGCAATCGCGCTGCCGGTTACGCCCGCGCCGATTATAACCGCATCGAACATCATGTGTCCTCCTATATCATTGCCAATGGCCAATGGCTAATATCTCAAAACTATCCCAGAGTAATATACCACGAATCAGGCATTCAGTAAAGGGAGAAACTCTTGACAGTTTTCCTTATATAGGCGAAAATGAGGTTAAGTTTTCAAAACGGAGGCTTAAAATGGAATATGTAATAGGCATAGATTTAGGCACAAGCGGCACAAAGACCGTGCTTTTTGACAAAGAGGGGAATGCCGTCCTCGGCAAAACGATTGAATACCCCCTTTATCAGGAGAAAAACGGCTGGGCGGAGCAGGAGCCGGCTGACTGGTGGATTGCCGCACGCGATACGCTGAGGGCCGTGATTTCTCAAAGCGGCGTAAATCCGGCAGACATCAAGGGCATCGGCATTTCAGGGCAGATGCACGGGCTCGTAATGCTTGACGCCGGCAATAATGTGCTTCGGCGCTCGATAATATGGTGCGACCAGCGCACAGCCAAGGAATGCGCCGAAATTACGGAAATGGTCGGCGCTGATAAGTTAATTGAAATTACGGCGAACCCAGCCCTCACGGGCTTCACGGCCTCGAAAATCCTCTGGGTGCGCAATAATGAGCCGGAGATTTATGCCAAGACCGCGCATATCCTTCTGCCGAAGGACTATATCCGCTTCATGCTCACGGGCGATTTTGCCACCGAGGTCTCCGACGCCTCCGGCATGCAGCTGCTCGACATACCCCGCCGCCAGTGGAGTGATGAGGTGCTTGAAAAGCTCGGCATAGATAAAGCCTTGCTGCCGAAGGTCTATGAATCTCCTGAGATTACGGGCGTAGTTTCGGCGCAGGCCGCAGAACTGACAGGGCTTTTGGCGGGAACCCCGGTTGTCGGCGGCGCGGGAGACAACGC
>DBCZ01000051.1:0-1994 GCA_002293315.1 Ruminococcaceae bacterium UBA945 | reverse complement strand
GGCGTGGTTTATGCACACACAAGCAAGATTTCGATTGATTCAAAAGGGCGGATTCACACATTCTGCTGCGCCGTACCCGGCGAGTGGCATGTGATGGGCGTAACGCAGGGCGCGGGGCTTTCACTGAAATGGTTCAGAGATAACTTCTGCACCGCGGAGGTTGAAGCCGCAAAGCTTATGGGCGTTGACCCCTATTATCTGATGGACAGGGAGGCCGAGAGGTCGCCCATCGGCGCAAACCGCTTATTATATCTGCCGTATCTCATGGGCGAGCGCACGCCGCACCTCAACGCAGATGCGAGAGGCGTTTTCTTCGGGCTTTCGGCTATCCACACCAAGGCTGATTTGCTCCGCGCCGTCATGGAGGGCGTGACCTTCTCCCTGCGCGACTGCGTGGAAATCCTCAAAGGCATGGGGGTAGAGACCTCTGACATGCTCGCCACGGGCGGGGGCGGGAGCTCTCCCCTCTGGCGTCAGATGCTCGCGGATGTTTTCGGCCTGCCGGTTAAGACGGTTGCTTCGAAGGAGGGGCCGGCCCTTGGTGTTGCTATTCTCGCCGCGGTGGGCGTGGGGCTGTATCCTTCAGTGCGTGAAGCCTGCAGCGTGATGATAAAGACGAACCCGCCGCAGGAGGCAATCGCCGAAAATACGCCTGAATATGAGAAGTATTACAGGCTTTACACGGCGCTGTATCCGGCGTTGAAGGATTCATATGCGGAAATGGCTGAATTATGAAATAATCAACGGAAAACACAATTCATTCATAATTCCATGTTAAAATACAGTAAGAATGAAACAATGAAAGGATAACGCAAATGGCAATCATCACAATCACAAAGGAAAACTTCGAAAAAGAAGTGACACAGGCAGATTTGCCGGTTCTCATTGATTTTTGGGCGGCATGGTGCGGCCCGTGCAGAATGTTTGCACCTGTTGTGGAAGCCTTCGCTCAGGAGAATTACGGCAAGGTAATCGTCGGCAAAATTGATATCGACGCACAGCCGGACCTCGCTTCGAAATTCGGTGTTATGAGCATTCCCACGGCGATTCTCTTCAAGGGCGGCGAAGTCGCTGCAAAAAGCGTGGGGCTTGTGCCGAAGGAAAAGCTTGAAGAGATGTTAGGCTGAAAATATGGATAATATTTATGACGTGATAATAATCGGGGGCGGCCCTGCCGGCTATACCGCAGCGCTCTACTGCGCACGCGGCAACCATAAGGTGCTGCTGCTTGAGAGGCTATCTCCCGGCGGGCAGATGGGCACAGTTGACTTCATTGAGAATTACCCCGGCTTTCCCGAGGGCATAAACGGTTTTGACCTCGCAATGAAAATGAAAGCCTCCGCCGATAAATTCAGCGTTGAGACGAAGCTTGCCGAGGTGAGGGAGGTCAGCTTTGCCTCACCCGTGAAAGAGATTAAAACCTCTAAGGAAGCTTTCCTTGCGAAAACAGTTATAATCTCAACGGGTGCAGACCCGAGAAAGCTCGGGCTTCCCCGTGAAGACTTTTTCACAGGCAGAGGACTGAGCTATTGCGCTACCTGCGACGGCATGTTCTATAAAGACAGGGAAATTGCCGTTGTGGGCGGGGGAAATTCCGCCGCCGAGGAAGTTATTTATCTCTCGAAGATATGCAAGAAAATCTATCTCCTTCACAGGCGTGACGCACTTCGCGCTTCGCCGGCGCTCGGCGATATTTTGCCGAAGCTGCCGAATGTCGAAATTCTCTGGGATACCGAGGTTTCCGCGCTGCTTGGCGAGGATAAGCTCAGCGGCTTGCGCTTTCATAAAAAAAGCGGCGGGAAATATGACCTCACCGTTGACGGTTTGTTCGTCGCCATAGGCAGAGAGCCGGTGACGGATGTATTCAAGTCTCAGCTCAAAATTGATGATTACGGCTATATCATCGCCGACGAGACAACGAAAACCAGCGTCTCTGGCGTTTTTGCCGCCGGCGATGTGCGGACGAAATCATTGCGGCAGATAGTCACCGCCGT